>JAAYZL010000160.1 GCA_012514855.1 Clostridiales bacterium | reverse complement strand
TTGAACGACAGCAGTTCAAGGATATGAGCCTCGTCGTCAACGGCCAAAATAAGTTCGTTTGCCATGCGCGTATCCTCTTTCTTTCTTGTACTTGGTATGTCAACCGGCTGGGGCGCCGGACGTACCCATGTCTAATGATCGCTTCCGTCCACGAGCAGCTTGCTCAGCTCGTCCATGAACGTCTGAATGTCCCGGAACTGGCGGTAGACGGACGCGAAGCGCACGTAGGCGACCTCGTCGAGCTTTTTCAGCCCCTCCATGACCATCTCGCCGATGAAGTGGCTCGTGATCTCGGCGTCCCCCTGCGAGTATGCCCTGCGCTCGACCTCGCGGATCAGGTCGTCGATGGCGCTCAGGGGCACCGGGCGCTTCTCGCAGGCCTTGACGATGCCGGGCCTGAGCTTGTCCGCCTGAAAAGGCTCGCGCGTCTGGTCCTTCTTCACGACCATCAGCGGGATCATGTCGATGCGCTCGTAGGTTGTGAACCTGCGGCCGCATCTCTCGCACTCCCGCCGCCGGCGGATGGAGAGGCCGTCTTCGCTCTGGCGCGAATCGATCACGCGGCTCTGTGTGCAATTGCAGAAGACGCATTTCATCCGCTCGCTCACCTCATACGTGAATATTATACACAAAAAATAACGTTTCGTCTAGCCCTATCCGAAAAAATGTTAAGTCGGGCGGCGTTGCATTCGGTTTTCACGCGTAATTCGCCTCCAACTCCACCAGGATCACGTCGTCCCCGATGCGCCGGATGCGCTCCCAAGGGATCGAAATCCCCTCGCGGTCGGGCTTCAGGCAGTTCCAGAAGCTTGACGGCCCCGGCACGATCAGCGCGCAGGCGCAGGCGCCCTCGTTGAGCACCAGGTCAATGGGCTTCCCGAGCCTGCGCCCGTCGCAGATGTTGATGACGTCCTTCTGTTTGAGCTCGCAAAACGTCATTTCCCTCGCCCCCCTCTCCTATTCTATGCGCGCGCGGGGAAAAGCGTGCAAATTTTGAAAAAAAATGTTCGACAATCGCACGGAAGCTGCCGTATTTCATCGAATTTTCACAAAATATGCGCATGTATAAATATTATCATTCATTTTTTGGCTTTCACAGCAGCTTCGCGCGGGAAAACTGCCTGTCCGCCGTTCGGCGTTTGCAGAATGCGCGCCACCCGCCCCCGCTGCGCCGGACCCGTTCGCGCAATAATGTCGATTTTGTGGTTATATCGGTCTGTTTTAATGAAGAAATGTCGAAAATTTCAAGAATTTGCGCGACATTTTTCAAAGGCAATCCCGTCCCCCGCCTCGGTATAATGCCCGAGAGGTGATTGCATGTCCGTGAGCATCGAGGCATACCTGCTGACGAACTTCGTGATGAACCTGCTCGCAATCGCCGCAATCGCCCGCAGCCTCGGGCGGGTCAAGTGGGCGCGCGTGCTGCTCGCCGCGGCGCTCGGCGCGGTGTACGCGGTGCTCGCGCAGCTTCCCCGGCTCCGCTTCCTCGGCAGCTTCGCGCTGCTGCCGCTGTTCTCGGCGGTGCTCTCGGCAATCGCCCTTCCCGCGGATTCCCTGCGCTCCGTCGCAACCGGCGCGCTGTCGCTGCTCGCCGGCGCGGTGTTTCTCGGCGGCGTGCAGCTCTCGGCCATGCGCCTGTTCTCCGGAAGCCCAACCCTCGTATTTCTGCTCGGCGCGCTCGTGGGAACCGGCGCGCTCGTGGCCGTCTCCTCCGTCCGCAGAAAGCGCATCGTCACCTGGGAAGTACAGGTCTTTCTCTCGGTCAACGGCGGCGAAGCCCGCTTCAAGGCGCTGATTGACACGGGCAACCGGCTCAAGGAGCCCTTGAGCGGGCTGCCGGTACTGATCGTCGAGCGCGCGGTGCTCGCGGACGTACTCCCCGGAAACTACGATCAGTGCTCCGCAAACGGCGCCGCGCCGCCGGGCTTCCGGCAGGTCGGCTACGGCGCGCTCGGCGGATCGGGGCGGCTCAACTGCTTTCAGCCCGAACTCAGCCTCGTCGACTACGGAAACGGCTTTCTGAAATCCCCCGACCTGTGGGTGGCCGTCTATCCGGGCAAGATGCCCGGCGGCGTCCGGGCGCTCGCGCCGCCGATCGTCGGCGCGGCGGAGCCCTCCTCGACGCGCGGCCGCCAGAAACTATCGATTTGAAAGGAGCATGCAAATGGCATTTGCATCGGTTCGGCAGTCGATATTCGGTCTCGTGGTTCAGCTCAGGCGCGGCGGCGTGTGCTATATCGGCGGAAGCGAGATGCTGCCGCCGCCGCTGACCAGGGAGGAAGAGCTCTCCTACATGCGCAGAATGGCCGCGAACGACTTTTCCGCGCGCTCGACCTTGATCGAGCGGAACCTCAGGCTCGTCGTCTACATCGCCCGGAAGTTCGAGAACACGGGCATCGGCATCGAGGACCTGATCTCCATCGGCGCGATCGGCCTGATCAAGGCGGTCAACTCGTTCAACCCCGACAAGAACATCAAGCTCGCGACCTACGCCTCGCGCTGCATCGAGAACGAAATCCTGATGGTGCTTCGGCGCACGAACCGGCTGAAGCTCGAGGTGTCGTTCGACGAACCGCTGAACACCGACTGGGACGGCAACGAGCTCTTGCTGTCCGACATCCTCGGGACCGAGCCCGATCTCGTCTCGCGCGACCTCGATCAGGACGTCGAGCGGCAGATGCTGAACTCCGCGATCCGGACGCTGAATTCGCGGGAGAAGGACATCGTCAAGATGCGCTACGGCCTCGGCGGCGGGCGCGAGCACACGCAGAAGGAGGTCGCCGACCTGCTGGGGATTTCGCAGAGCTACATATCGAGGCTCGAAAAGCGGATCATCGGGAAATTGCGCGCGGAGATCGACAAGATGGCGTGACGCGCGTTTCAATGCGGCCGCCCTTTCGCGGGGCGGCCGTTTTCGTCTATGCGCGGTCGACGCGCACGCCCATCGCCTCGATCTGCTTCACGATCGGGTCGGACGCGGAGGCGCTCGTGATCAATTCGTCCACGCCGTCCATCGGCGCGATCCCGACGAAGCTCTCGCGGCCGAGCTTCGAGTCGTCGGCAACGACGATCACGCCGTTCGCGCGCTCCATCATCAGCCGGTCGAGGTCGGCCTCCTCGAAGTGGTAGGTGGAGAGCCCGCAGTCCGGCGCGACGCCGTCGACGGACAGGATCAGCCGGTCCGCCTTGTAGCGCCGAAGCTGCGCGAGCGCGTCGCTCCCGTAGGTGAACAGGTAGCGCGCGTTCAGGTCGCCGCCGAGCAGGATCACCGTGTGGCCGGTGTTCTGCGAGAGCGTCTGCGCGATGGGGATCGAGTTCGTGACGACCTTCAGGTTCGAGAGCGCCGAGAGCTCCTGCGCGACGAACAGCGTGGTCGTGCCGGAGTTGATGAACAGCGTCTCGCCGTCGCGCAGGTGCGTGACCGCCGCGCGCGCGATTCTGCGCTTCTCCTCCGCCCTTTCCTGGCTGCGCTCCGAGAGCGACATGTTGTAATACCCGCCGCGCACCGGCAGCGCGCCGCCGCGGATGCGCTCGAGCTGGCCGCGGCCCTCGAGCTCCATCAGGTCGTTGCGGACGGTGACCTCGGTGATGCCGAAGCGCTGCGCGAGCTCGCTGACGAACACGCGCCCCTCGCGCGCGAGCAATTCGAGGATCGCGTTTCGGCGCTCGGTGTAATTCAGGTCTTCCTGCATCGTCATCCCTCCGCGGGGTTGAACCCCAGTTTCCGGTTCAGGTCCCGGTACAGGCGGTATTTTTGCTCGTAGACCGCAACGCCCTGCGCGTCCGGGCGAATCTCGCCGCGCTCCTCGACGTAGCCGGGCATGTCCGAAACGCGCGCGATCCTGCCCAGCGCCAGCGCGCAGTTCAGCGCGCAGCCGAGCGCGGTCGACTCGGATTCCCGGAGCGTGCGCATCGGGCGGTTGCAGATGTTCGCCTTGATTTGCAGCCACAGCTCGCTGTTCGCGCCGCCGCCGAGCGAAACGACCGTCTCGGACGGGATGCCGCAGTTTTCGAGCAGCTCGAGGTTCTCCCGGAGCAGGAACCCGACGCCCTCCATGATCGCGTGCGCGACGTCCGACGGCGTCGCGTCGAGCGTCAGCCCGTAGATCACGCCGCGCGCTTTGGGGTTGTTGACGGGCGTCAGGTATCCGGCGAAGTGCGGCAGCACGATGAGCCCGCTGTCCGGCCGCCCCCGCGCGACGATCCCGCGGTCGATCGAAGCGTAGTCGGTGCCCGCGGGCAGGAAGTTGTCGCGGAACCACTTCAGCAGCACGCCCGCCGTCGAGCAGTTCGGCAGCGCCATGAACTTGCCCGGCAGCCCGTGGCGCAGCACCAGCATTTTCCCCTTTTCCGGCTCGAACGCGTCGAGCGCCGCGCCGATCGCGAGCACCGTGCCCGTCGTCTCGGTGATCGTGCGGGCGTCGATCGCGCCGGCGCCGATGCCGGACGCGCACTGGTCGAGCAGCCCGTTGACGACCCTGACGCCGTCCGGGAGACCCAACAGCCGCCGCGCCTCCAAAGACAGCCCGCCGACGACGTGCTGGGAGTCCGCGGGCTCCGGGAGCTTGCTTCGATCGATGCCCGCCGCGCGGAGGATATTGTCCTCCCAGTCGAGCGTGCGGATGTTGAAGTAGCCGGAGCACGACTGCGCCGAGTGCTCGGCCACGATTTCCCGGGTGAGCCTGTAGACGATGTATTCCTTGATAAGCAGGAACTTCTCCGCGGCTTCGTAGCGCTCCGGCTCGTTTCTGCGCATCCACGGCAGCTTCAACAGCGGCATGACCGGGTCGAGCCCGGTGTTGCCGGTGGCCTCATAAAGCGCATCCGCGCCGAGCTCTTCGGAAAGCCCCGGAAGCTCGCTCTCCCCGCGCGTGTCGAGCCAGACGATCGCGCTGCCGAGCTCGCGGCCTTCCCGGTCGAGCGCGATCAGCGTCTCCGACTGGCCGGTCACGGAGATGCCCTCGAGCGTCTCCCGCCCGCCGAAGCGGTCGAACAGCTCGTTCGCGGCGCTCACGCACTTCCGCCAGTATTCCTCGGGCTCGTGCTCGATGAAGCCCTTGCGCGGATAGGCGTACACCCACTCCCTGCGCGCCTCGCCGATCGGCCGGATCGCCGCGTCGTACAGCACGGCCTTCAGCGCCGTCGTCCCCAGGTCGAACACCAGTATCCTCGCCTCCATGGCCATCCCTCCGCGCGGAGTTATACAGAGTATACCATTCCATTGAGTATACCATCCGCTTTCGAAGATGTCAAGTCTTTGCTTTCGAAATAGCAAATATATTCGCTGTTACCGAATATTCTATTGACAAATCCGAAAGCGCATGGTATATTTCTGATGAAGTGGAGGTGGGCGTCGACATGACCCGGAAACTTGCCGCACCGTTTTTTGAGATCGGACCCAAGGCCTATCTGTACGGGGAGGACGCGCTTGCGCTCGCGAAGGCGGCGGAGGCGGCGTCGCTCGAATTCGGCGTATCGGTCATCTTTACGCCGCAACTGACCGACATCCACCTGATCGCGCAAAACACGGAACGCCTGTTTGTCTGCGCGCAGCACATGGACGCGCTGAAGCCGGGCCGCGGCCAGGGAAGCATACTGCCGGAGGCGGTCAAGGCGGCCGGAGCGCGCTGCGCGATGCTCAACCACGTCGAGCGCCAGGTCCCTCTCGCGGCGCTCAAGGCGACGGTACTGCGCGCGAAAGAGGTCGGGCTGATCTCGATCGTCTGCGCGGACTCGATCGCCGAGGCGAGCGCCTGCGCGCACCTCGGGCCGGACGTGGTCGTCGCGGAGCCGTCGGAATTGATCGGCACCGGCACGACGAGCGACGAGGAATACGTCAGGCTCTCGACCGAGGCGGTCAAGCGCGTGAACCCGAACATTCAGGTGCTGCAGGGCGCGGGAATCTCGTCCGCGGACGACGTATACCGCGTGATCCGCGCCGGCGCGGACGCGACGGGCTCGTCGAGCGCCGTGTGCAAGGCCAAAGACCCGGTGAGGATGATTCGCGAAATGCTCGCCGCCGCGCGGCAGGCATATGACGAAAGGACAAAGTAGAAGGAGGGAACCCCCATGAAGCTGTACCGCGACACCATCAAGGTCAAGAGCTGCATCAACCACCCCACGTTCCACGACATCACCGTTCGCGTCAAGGAAATCGTGAAGGAATCCGGCATTCAGAACGGCCTTCTGACCGTCTATTCCCACCACACCACCTGCTCGGTGATGACGCAGGAGTGCTCGCACGACAAGACGTTCTGGGGCCTTGAGTACCTGCAGCAGGACCTGTGCGACATCATGGAGCGCCTGGTTCCGAAGTGCCGCACCGAGGAGCAATACCGCCATCCGGGCCCGAAGCACATCGAGTTCGCGCTGAGCCTCGGCCACCGCGGCATCCCGGACGAGAAGCCGGAGGAGGGCGCCTGGACGAGCCTGAACACCGACGCGCACCTTCGCAGCGTGTTCTTCGGCCGCAGCGAGTCGATCGTCGTCATCGACGGCGAGCCGGACCTCGGCGAGTTCGGCTACATCTACTTCGTCGACTGGGATCAGCTCCGCGCGCGCGACCGCACCGTCCAGGTGCAGCTGATGGGAGAATAGGCATGCTGGACACGTCGATTGCCCGCGCGAGGGAGGCGTTTCTGATCGAGGCCGAGGAGCTCGCGCGCCAGGCGGAGGTCATGGACTTCGAGCAGTTTGCGCTTGCGGTCGCGGCGCTTCAAAATGCCGAGCGCATCGGCGCGAGCGGCTGCGGGCACACCGGCATCGCCTGCCGGCACTTCGCGCACCTGATGTGCTGCATCGAGCGCCCCGCGCGGTTCATCTCCCCCGCCGAGGCCGTGCACGGCGCGACGGGGTATCTTCAGAAGGGCGACGTGATGCTGCTCGCCTCGCGCGGCGGAAAGACGCAGGAGCTCCTGCCGATCATGGACATCTGCCGGGCGAAGGGCGTCACCCTGATCGCGGTGACGGAAAACCTCGAATCCCCGCTCGCGCAGGGCTCCGACATCGTGCTGCCGATCAGGATCGAGCGCGAGACGGACCGGTACAACGCGCAGGGCACGTCGAGCTTCGCGGTGACGAACGCGGTGTTCGACGCGCTGCAGGCGGCGCTGATCGAGGAGACCGGCTATAAGAGCGAGCAGTTCGCGCTGATCCATCCCGGCGGGGCGGTCGGCGAAAGGCTGAACAAAAAATGACCCCCGACGGCCTGTTCAAAAACCCGCGGGGCTAAGGGCCGAGCCTGCAGAAGAGGGAGCTTATCGGGGAAATAAGTGACCGGATTTTGCGGGCGGCGGCGACAACGCAAGCACAGCGCCTTCTCTGCCGGGCGCTGTTGCGTTTGCGGGGGGGGGGCAACAGGCTTTCGGCATTCTGTCAACCGCTTCCCCTCTCCCGAGCCGAGATCGAACACCCCGCACGGGATATACCCCGGCAGCTTCACGCTGACCTTCGGGGACGGGGCACCGCGCAGGTGCGGCAGATGCGGCCGCGGCCAACCCGAACCCCGGCGGAGCGTGCCATTTTGCGCCATGCTCCTTTTCTGTCGGATTTGGTGGTTCCCTTTTTCAAAAAAGTGTGGTATAATTGTGTCATATGATTTTTGTGAGGGGCGATCAAATGGATATTTTCACGAAATGCTATACATATACCATCGCAAACGAACTGCGCAAACGCGGCATTTACCCCTATTTCCACGCGCTGGAGACCCGGCAGGACGTCGAGGTCGTGATGGAGGGCAAGCGCCGCATCATGCTCGGCTCGAACAACTATCTGGGGCTGACGACGAACCCGGAGGTGCTCGAGGCGGGACTGGACGCGCTCAGGCAGTACGGAACCGGCTGCTCCGGCTCGCGCTTCCTGAACGGCACGCTGCGCCTCCACCTGCAGCTCGAGGAGGAGCTCGCCGCGTTTCTCAACAAGACCGGCTGCACGACGTTCTCGACCGGCTTCCAGTCGAACCTGGGCATCATCTCGGCGATCGTCGGCCACGGCGACTACGTGATCTGCGACAAGGAGAACCACGCCAGCATCTACGACGGCTGCAAGCTCTCCTACGGCCGCATGCTCACCTATGCCCACTCCAACATGGAGGAGCTCGAGATTCAGCTCCAGAAGGTGCCGGAGTCGGCCGGCGCGCTGGTCGTGACCGACGGCGTGTTCAGCATGGGCGGCGACATCGCGAAGCTCCCGGAGATCGTCCGGCTCGCCAGAAAGTACGGCGCGCGCGTGATGGTCGACGACGCGCACGGCCTCGGCGTCATCGGGGACGGCGGGCGCGGTACCGCGAGCCACTTCGGCCTCGAGAAGGAGGTCGACCTGATCATGGGCACGTTCTCGAAGTCGCTCGCGAGCCTGGGCGGCTACCTCGTCGCCGACGCGACGGTGGTCGATTTCGTGCGCCACAACTCGCGGCCGTTCATCTTCTCGGCGTCGATGCCCCCGGCGAACGCCGCCGTCGCGCTCGCGGCGCTCCGGCACATCCGGAGCCACCCGGAGATCGTCAAGAGGCTCTCGGAGCTCTCGCAGTACATGCGCGAGGGGCTGAAGGCGCGCGGCGTGCCGATCATCGAGTCCACCACGCCGATCATCCCGATCTACACCTATACCTTTGAAAACACGCTCATGAAGGCGCGCGCGCTCTACGACGCCGGCGTGTACGTGAACCCCGTGCTGCCGCCCGCGACCCCGCCGGACATGTGCCTTCTCAGGACCAGCTATATGGCGACGCTCACCGAGGCGCTGCTTGACGAGGCGGCGGACATCTTCGCGTCCGTGCTCGTGGAGGCGCGCGAATGAAGAAGGTCGCCCTTGTAACCGGCGGCACGAGCGGCATCGGGCTCGCGACCGCGAACGCGCTCAACAAATCGGGCGCTACGGTCTACGTCCTGAGCCGCCGCCCGGCCGAAATTCCGGGGCTTCACCACATCGTCGCCGACGTATCCGACGAAGTGCAGGTGCGCGCGGCCGTCGAAGCCGTGTTTGAAAAAGAGGGCAGGCTCGACATCCTGATCAACAACGCGAGCTACGGCATCTCCGGCGCCGTCGAGTTCACCGAAACCGCGGACGCGAAGCGGCTTTTCGAGGTCAACCTGTTCGGCGTGACCTGCGCGTGCAAAGCCGCCATCCCGCTGATGCGCGCGCAGGGCGGCGGCAGAATCGTCAACATCAGCTCCGTCGCCGCGGCGGCTCCGATCCCGTTCCAGACGTGGTACTCGGTGACAAAGGCCGCGGTCAGCGCCTACACGCTCGCGCTGTTCAACGAGGTCAAGCAGATGGGCGTCACGGTTTGCGCGATCATGCCGGGCGACACCCGGACGAACTTCGTGCGCGAGAAGATCCCCGAGGCCAACGGCGCCTACGGCGACCGCATCGAGCGCTCGGTCGCGAAGATGGAGAAGGACGAGAAAAACGGCATGGACCCCGATTTTGCCGGCCGCTTCGTCGCGAAGATCGCCTTGAAAAAGCGCGTGAAGTCCCTGTACGCGGTCGGATTTTTGTATAAGTTTCTCGTGCTGCTGACGAGAATCCTGCCGAACCGCCTGGTCGGGTACCTGCTCGGGATTTTGTACTCGGGGGAGTGAATTTCAAGCAGCCGGCGATCGTCGGCCCCACAGCCCTGCCTTCCGGCAGGGCTGTTTTTCATTGTCACTCCACCGTCACCGACTTCGCGAGGTTCCTCGGCTTGTCGACGTCGCAGCCGCGGCGGACGGCGGCATAGTAGGCCAGGAGCTGCATCGCGACCGCGGCGGTCACCGGGGAGAACAGCGCGCTTGCCTTCGGGAGCAGGATCGCCTCGTCGGCGTCCTCGTTAAGCTCCCGCGTCTCGTCGGCCGCGATCAAAAGCACCTTCGCGCCGCGGGAGCGCACCTCGCGCATGTTCGAGCGCATCTTCTCCTTAAGCTGTGCGTTTGTCGCGAGCGCGACGACCGGCATGCCCGCGGTGATCAGCGAGATCGCGCCGTGCTTCAATTCGCCCGCGGCGTAGGACTCGCTGTGGATGTAGCTGATCTCCTTGAGCTTCAGGGACCCCTCCATCGCGCCGGGGCAGTCGAGCCCGCGGCCGATGAAGAAGCAGTTCTCCGCTTCGTCCAGCAGCTTCGCCATCCTCCGAATCTGCCCGGATTCGGCGATCACGCGCTCGACCGCGCGCGGAAGCTCTTGCATTTCCCGAACGAGCGCCCTCGCCCGCTCTCCGTCGAGCGCGCCGTTGACGAGCCCGATCTGAACGGCGATCAGGTACAGCATCACGAGCTGCACCGTGTACGCCTTCGTGCTCGCGACCGAGATTTCCGGCCCGGCGCAGGTGATCAGCACGTCCTCCGCCTCGCGCGCGACGCTCGAGCCGGGCACGTTGACGACGGCCAGCACTTTCGCGCCGAGCTGCTTCGCGAGCCGCACCGCCGCGAGCGTATCGGCCGTCTCGCCGGACTGCGAAATCGCGATCACGCGCTGCCCGGATTTCAGCACCGGCTCGTTGTAGCGGAACTCCGAGGCGATCGACACCTCGACCGGCACGCGCGCGAGCCGCTCGATCAGCCACTTTCCGACGAGCCCCGCGTGCATCGCCGTTCCGCAGGCGACGATCGTCAGCCGGTCGCAGGGTTCGTCGAGCGCGTCCCCCAAATCCGGCAGCCCGTCCTTCACGTAGCGGCCGAGCGTCTGCTTGACGGCGGCCGGCTCCTCGTGGATTTCCTTGAGCATGAAGTGCTGAAACCCGCCGCGCTCGGCGGACTCGACGTTCCACTCGATCTTCTCCGGTTTTTTTGCGATCTCCCGGCCGTTCAGGTCGAAGAACTCGATCCCGCCGGGCCGGACGCGCGCGATCTCGCCGTCCTCGAGCACGTAGCAGCGCCGCGAGAACTTCAACACCGCCGGGATGTCCGAGGC
>JAAYZL010000159.1 GCA_012514855.1 Clostridiales bacterium | reverse complement strand
CGTACCTGCAGCCCGTCCGCAAGCAGCCGCTGTCCCAGGCGGCGCTGGAGACGCTGTCCATCATCGCCTACCGGCAGCCAGTCACCAAGGCGGACATCGAGGCGGTGCGCGGCGTCAAGTGCGACTATTCGGTGCAGGCGCTTCTGAACAAGGGGCTGATCTGCGAGGCCGGGCGCAAGGAGACGCTGGGGAGACCCATCCTCTACCAGACCACCGACGAGTTCCTCCGCCACTTCGGCATCTCGTCGCTGGCGGAACTGCCGATGGCGGCGCTGGGGCAGATATCGATGAATCTGGACGGCGAGGAAGAAGGCTGAAGTCCATTGAAATCCGCTTGCAGTAATTGAAGCATAAAGAATTACATCCGGCATTGGAACCGGGTATGGAACAGCGCCACCAGTATGACTGGTGGCGCTTTCTATGTCCCCGGCGCCTTCCGGATATCCCGCCGGGATCAGAGCGCATTTTCTCACTACTCAGGAACCGCAAGGTTCTACTGCCCAGTGACCGTATCGCAGGGCAATTTACGCCGGTCAGCCGCCCAGCAGCATCGCGATCAGCGGGATGGTGGCGAGACTCAGTACCGAAGTAACGGACACCGACTGCGCCGCGAGAGCCGCGTCCCGGTCGTACTGCTCGGCAACCATCTGACCCATGATGGCCGAAGGCATGGCACTGGCGATCACCAGCGCGCCCGAGGCAACCGGATCCAGATGGAACGCCGCCGACAGCCCCAGCGCGATCAGCGGCATCGCCGCAAGCTTGACCGCCGCGATGAGCAGGCTGTTGCCGCTTGCGAGGGAGCGCGCGTCCGGTAGTTTCAGCCGCGCGCCCAATACGAGCATCGCCAGCGGCGTGTTGACCGCGGCGAGCGAATCCAGCGGCGCGTCCAGGAAGTCCGGCAGGTTCACGTTCAGAAGGAACAGCGCCATGCCGATGAGCGACGCGATGAAGCCCGGGTTGAACATGCGCCTGAGCGTGAAGCGGGACCTGTCGATCAGCGCGATGCCCACCGTCCAGATCACCAGGTTGAACGCGACGATCATCGCGGCCAGGTAGAGCGCCCCGTCGGCGCCGTACATCGCCCGGATGATCGGAAGCCCCATGAAGCCCGCGTTGGGCAGCGCCGAAACCAGCGCCACCACCGGGCGCGTCCGCTCGTCCTGCCTGCGGCAGAGCGCGTAGACCGCGACCATGACGAAGGCCAGCGTGACGGTACCCATCCACAGAACGTGCAGGAAGTTCACGAGCGTTCTGGGCGTGTACTCGTACTGCGTGACCGAGATGAGAAGCGCCGGATTTGTCGCAAGCGTCACGATGTCGCTGAGTCCCTTGATGACGGGGTCGGTGATCACGCCGCGCCTTCTCAGCATGACGCCGATGCCCGCGATGGCGAACATCATAAAAAGCTGGGGGAGGACGATCATCGCTCATGCGCCTTCTTCTGTAAGTTAATAAGCCGAACGGGCACGGCCGCCTTGTCAGGCGGCCGTGCCCTGACCGACGGACGCGCGGTGCTATTCCGAGGCCTTCTTGTACCGATCCAATAGCTGCTCGAACATCGTGAGCGCTTTTTCCACGGGCTCCGGGGTGGACATGTCCACGCCGGCCAGCTTCAGCGCGTCGATGGGGTAGAGGCTTCCGCCCGCGGACAGGAACCTGATGTAGCGCTCCACCGCAGGCGCACCCTCCTCGCGGATCATGCCCGCGATGGCCATTGCGGCGGAGAAGCCGGTGGCGTACTGGTAGACGTAGAACGCGTTGTAGAAGTGGGGGATGCGCATCCACTCGTACTGGATCAGGTCCGTCTGCTCGATGGAGGGGTAGTAGGTCCTGTTGAGCTCCGCGTAGACCCTGTTCAGGCTCTCGCCGGTCAGCGCCTCGCCCTTTTCGGCCATCTCGTGAGCGATCATCTCGAACTCGGCGAACATGGTCTGCCGGAACAGCGTGGTGCGGTAGGCCTGCAAGAGGTTGTTGAGCAGGTAGCTCTGGGCGCTCTTTTCCGGATGCCTGTCCAGAAGGTACATCAGCACCAGCACCTCGTTGACCGTCGAGGCGACCTCCGCCACGAACAGCGAGTAGTCGGCCATCGGCGCGGGCTGCGCCTTGTTGCTCAGGTACGTGTGCAGCGAGTGGCCCATCTCGTGCGCGATCGTCAGAAGCGCGTCGAGCGTCTCCTTGTAGTTGAGCAATACGTACGGGTGCGTGCCGTAGGTTCCCCACGAGTACGCGCCGGGCGACTTGCCCGCGTTCTCGAGCGCGTCGATCCATTTTTCGCCGCGCGCCCGGCGGAGCACCATTTGATAGTCCTCGCCGAGAGCGGACAGCGCGCCGACGACGAGCTCGTACGCCTCGTCGAACGGCAGCTTCACGTCGAAGCCCTCGACCGCCGGCACGTACACGTCGATCATGCGCATGCGGTCGACGCCGATCAGCTCCCCGTTGCGCGTGACGAACCGGTTCAGGGACGGGATGCGCCCGCGCACGGAGCGGATGAGATTCTCGTAGACGGACAGGGGCACCTCGTCCGGGAACAGCGCCGCCTCGAGCGCGCTCGCGTGCTTCGAGGTCTGCGCGTGGAAAAAATCCGCCTTGACGGACGCGCCGTAGATCGCCGGGATCGTCGCGGAGAAGCCCTTGAACACTTCGTACAGCCCCGTGAACGCGGCCTCGCGCACGCGCCGGTCGCGGCTCATCATCAGCGGGATGAAACCCGCCTGCGTGATCTCGACGGGGATTCCGCCCTCGCCCGCAATCGTCGGGAACTTCATGTCGGCGTCCGACAGCATCGAGTAGACGTTGTCCGGCGCGGCGCCGATCTCGCCGGCCATCGCGACGATCTTCTCCTCCGCCGCGGACAGCGTGTGCGGCCGCTCGCGCTCAATCTTTCGAAGCGTCACCGCGAAATCCGAAAAATCCGGACGCGCGGCGATTTCCGAAAGATACCCCTCGGGCGCCGCGAGCAGCTCCGGGGTCATGAAGCTGACGGCGGTCTCGAGCCGCGTCAGCATCGCCTGCGCGCGCGAGGTCAGCGCCTGATTCGCCGCAACGCGGTTGTCCTCGTCGCGGCGCATGCGCGCGTAGGAAAGCACGCTTATGGCGATCTCCTGCATGCTCGCGTAGCTCTTCATCGCCTCGAGAAGCATTTCGGAGTCGTGAAGCCGCCTCTCGAACCGCGAAAAGCCGGCGATCAGCTTTTCGACCGCCTGCAGCGCGTTTTCCCAGTCCTCCGCCCCTTCGTAGATGTCCTCGAGCCGCCAGCGGTACTTTTCGGGAATCTCGTTTCTGTCTGGCATGATGTACCCCTCTCAGTGTCTGTGCCGGATGAACTGCAGCGCCTTCGCGGCCTCCATCGCGACGAACGGGAACAGCGTGAGCGCGAGCGCCCACAGGTAGAGGCCGCCGGGGAGCATGACCAGCCCGAACGCGCCCCGCACCGGCGGCACGAACGCCACCGCGAGCACGAGCGCGGTCGACGCGAGCGCCGCGAGGTTCAGCCTGCCGTTTCCGAACGGGCCGATCCTGAACAGCGGGCGCACCGAGCGCATGTTGAACGCCTGCACGATCTGCGAGAGCGCGAGCACGAGGAACGCCATCGTCTGCCCGCCCTGCACGAGGCCCGTCTCCACCTCGCCAAGCCGGTACGCGATCAGCGTGAGCGCTCCGAACATCAGCCCCTGCAGCGCGACCTGCGTGCCGTAGCCGTGCGCGAAGATGCCCTCGCTCCTGTGCCGCGGCTTGCGGGACATCACGCCCCTCTCGACCGGCTCCATGCCCAGCGCGATCGCCGGCAGGCTGTCGGTCGCGAGGTTGATGAGCAGCAGGTGCATCGACAGGAGCGGCGTCCTGCGCCACAATAGCATCGCGAAGAACACCGAGAGCACCTCGCCGACGTTCGTCCCGAGCAAAAAGCCCACGACCTTCCGGATGTTGTCGTAGATGCCGCGGCCCTCGCGCACGGCTTCGACGATCGTCGTGAAGTTGTCGTCGGTCAAGGTCATGTCCGCCGCGCCCTTGGCGACGTCGGTGCCGGTGATGCCCATCGCGCAGCCGATGTCCGCGGCCTTGAGCGCCGGCGCGTCGTTGACGCCGTCGCCGGTCATCGCCACGATCTCGCCGAGGGCCTGCCACGCGCGCACGATGCGGATCTTGTCCTCCGGCGACACGCGCGCGTAGACGGAGATGTTGCGAACCCGCGATTGGAGCTCCTCGTCGCCCATCTTCGAAAGCTCCTGCCCGGTGATCGCCTCGTGCCCCTCGATCAGTATGCCTAAGTCGCGCGCGATCGCGGCGGCGGTGACGACGTGGTCGCCGGTGATCATGACCGGCGTGATGCCGGCCTTGCGGCAGGTGGCGACGGCCTCGCGCGCCTCGGGGCGGGGCGGGTCGATCATGCCGACGAGGCCCAACAGGGTCAGGTCGTGCTCGAGCTCGTCCGGGGTCGGGTTCTCCGGAACGCTGTCGAGCCGCCTGACGGCGACCGCGAGCACGCGCAGCGCGCCCTCGGCCATGCCGGTCACGATGTCCTCGACGGCCTCCGGGCACGCGTCCTTGAGCCGCTCCTCGATGGAGTCGAACGCGCCCTTGACGATCGCGATCCGTTCGCCGTCGATCTCGTGGACGGTGGTCATCAATTTCCGGTCGGAGTCGAACGGAATTTCCGCGAGCCGCGGGTACTTGCGGTTCAGCGCGGCCTTCGTGATGCCGTTTTTGTAGGCCGCGGCGACGATGGCGGTCTCGGTCGGGTCGCCGATGTGGTTCTCCCTCCCGTTTTCGATTTCAAAGCTCCCGTCGCAGCAGAGCGTCGCGTACGAGAGCAGCTTTTTCATGTCCTCCGAGACGGAATCCGCGATGTCCTCGGCCGCGTGCGCGCCGACAAAGTAGCCCTTCGTGAGCGTCATGCGGTTCTGCGTCAGCGTGCCGGTCTTGTCCGAGCAGATGACGGACGCGCTCCCGAGCGTCTCGACCGCCGGGAGCCTGCGGATGATCGCGTTGCGCTTCGCCATGCGCTGTATGCCGATCGACAGCACGATCGTCACGATCGCGGGCAGCCCCTCCGGGATCGCCGACACCGCGAGCGACACGCTGGTCATGAAGATCTGGAGCGCCGGGATGCGGTTCAGGAGACCTATGACAAAGATCACCGCGCACGCGGCGATCGCGACGAAGCCGAGCGTCCGTCCGAGCCGCGCGAGCTTCAATTGCAGGGGCGTCGCGGTGTCCTCCGCGCCCTCCAGCAGGTCGGCGATTTTGCCCATCTCGGTCTTCATGCCGGTCGCGGTCACGACGGCGCGCGCGCGGCCGTAGGTGATCGAGCAGCCGGCGTGGATCATGTTGAGCCTGTCGCCGACGCTCGCCCCGTCCTGGACCTCGGCGCGCGCGTCCTTCTCCGCGGGCACGGACTCGCCCGTCAGCGCGGACTCCTCGCTCTTGAGGCTCGCGGACTCGATCAGCCGCGCGTCGGCGGGCACGAAGTCGCCGGCCTCGACGAGTATCAGGTCGCCGGGCACGAGTTCCGCCGCGTCGAGCACGACCTCGCGGCCGTTGCGCACGGCGCGCGCGTGCGGCGCGGACAGGCTCTTGAGCGCGTCCATCGCCTTTTCGGCCTTGTTCTCCTGCATGACGCCCAGGATCGCGTTCAGGATCACGATCGCCAGGATCAGCGCGGGCTCGAAGAACTCGTGCGCCTCGTGGCCCGAGAGCGCGACGACGAACGAGACGATCGCCGCGGCGATCAGGATCAAGATCATCGCGTCCCTGAACTGCTCGAAAAAGCGCGCGAGCAGCGATTTTTTCTTCTGCGCGCGCAGTTCGTTGCGGCCGTATTGGGCGCGGGCTTGCTCGATTCCAAAGTCGTTCAGTCCCTTGACCGCGTCGGTTTCGAGCCGTTCGACGACCGATGGGAGCGGGTCGGCATATGGGTTCATCTCGTCCTCCTATTTGGACAGCGTCGCGAGCATCACGGCCTTGATCGTGTGCAGGCGGTTTTCGGCCTCGTCGAATACGACCGAGCGCGGGGACTCGAACACCGCGTCCGTGACCTCCATCCCGGTCAGGCCGAACCGTTCGTGGATGTCTCTCCCGATCTCGGTCTTGAGGTCGTGGTACGAGGGCAGGCAGTGCAGGAAGATCGCGCCCTCCTTCGCGCGCGAAAACGCCGCTTCGTTGACCTGATAGGGCGAAAGCAGCCGTATGCGCTCCGCCCAGACATTTTCCGGCTCGCCCATCGAGACCCAGATGTCGGTGTAGAGCGCGTCGGCGTCCGCCGTGCCTTCCTGCACATCCTCGGTCAGGGTCACCGTCGCGCCGGTGTTTTTCGCGACCGCGAGGGCACTCTCGACGAGCGATTCCGCCGGGAACAGCTCCCTCGGCGCGCAGGCGGTGAAGTGCATGCCCATCTTCGCGCAGGCGACCATCAGCGAGTTCGCGACGTTGTTGCGCGCGTCGCCCAGAAACGCCACGCTGACGCCCTCGAGCCTGCCGAGCTTTTCCTCGATCGTCAGGAGGTCGGCCAGCATCTGCGTCGGGTGGAATTCGTCGGTCAGGCCGTTCCACACGGGAACGCCCGCGCATTCGGCGAGCAGCTCGACGGTATTTTGGCTGAAACCGCGGTACTCGATTCCGTCGTACATCCTGCCGAGCACGCGCGCGGTGTCCTCGATGCTCTCCTTGCGGCCCATCTGCGTGCTGGCCGGATCGAGGAACGTCACGCCCATGCCGAGGTCCATCGCCGCGACCTCGAACGCGCAGCGTGTGCGCGTCGACGTCTTTTCAAACAGCAGCGCGACGTTGCGGCCGGTCAGGTGCTTGTGGCCGATGCGCAGCCGCTTCTCGCGCTTGAGCCGCTTCGACAGGTCGAGCAGGTACCGGATCTCCTCCGGCGTGAAGTCCAGGAGTTTCAGGAAGCTGCGTCCGCAGAGCGTCATGGGCATTCTCCTTTCAATCGGCCAGAAGCGCGAGCCGCCGGAACGCCTCGGCGCCGGAAACGAGCGCCGCCTCGTCAAAATGGAACTGCGGGGAGTGCAGCGCCGCGCCGGTTCCCAAGCCCACATAGAACATCATGCCCGGCACGCGCTCGAGGTACGACGAAAAGTCCTCGGACACGAGGTCGGGCTCGGGGAGCTCGTGGTAGCGCATGCCGGAGACCGCCTCGCGGAAGCGTTCGTATACATTGACATCGTTGACGAGCGGCGGGTACGGCTCGGAAAAGGCGACCTCCGCCGTGACGCCGAGCGGGGCGGAGGCGTCGGAGGCGATCCTGCGTATCTCCGACTTCAGGAACTCGAAGTCCTCGCGGTTGAATGTGCGCACGGTCCCATCCACCTCGGCGAGGTCGGCGACGACGTTCGTCGACGAGCCCGCGCGGAAGCGGCATATTTTCAGCAGATGCGGCATGGAAAGCGCTTCGTCGAACGCGGCGAGCGCGTGCGCGAACTCCGCGCCGGCCCGGAGCGCGTCGCGGCCCTCGCGCCACTTCGCCGCGTGCGCCGACGCGCCGGAAAACCGCGCGTGAATCTCCGAGCAGGTCGCCATGAACGGCCCGGGGCGCGACGCGAGCACGCCGAACTCGACCGCGGGATAGACGTGCGCCGCGAAGATGCGAAGGACTCCGTAGCGCTCGAGAACGCCGCTCTTTGCGATCGCGAGCGCGCCGCCGCCGCTCTCCTCGGCGGGCTGGAAGATCAGGAGCAGGTTGTGCGGGAGCTTTTCGAGGTTTTCCGAGGCCCACGCGGCGAACGTGAGCAGCATCGCCATGTGCGCGTCGTGGCCGCAGGCGTGCATGTTGCCCGCGTGCTCCGAGCGGAACGGGCAGCCGTCCGGCTCGGGAATCAAGAGCGCGTCCATGTCCGCGCGGAACGCGACCGCGTCCGGCTTGCCCGCGTCGAAAAAGGCCAAAATGCCGCCGCCGGCCGCGTCCTCGAGCGCTGCGCCGAGCGGCCGAAGCTGGGAGAGCACGTATTCGCGCGTCTTGGGAAGATCGAAGCCGATTTCGGGAATCCTATGCAGCGCGCGGCGGTGCCGCTTGAGCGCCTCGAGCATGAGAACACCTCCGGAAAAAATCTCGACAGTCGTACTGTAGCATAAGAACATTAAATCTGTACGCTGGCTGTGCAAAGAATGGAAAATGAAGTAAGTTTCTTCAAAACTTGCAAAATAAACAATTTTCTGGTATGATGGAGCGAATCCAAGAACTGGGAGGGATGTCCGATGTTTGAGGGCAGCTATGTGGCGCTGGTGACCCCGTTCCACGAGGATGGAAGCGTAAACTACGAGAAGCTGAAGGAGCTCTGCAACTGGCACGTGGAGAACGGCACCGACGGCATCGTGGTGCTGGGGACGACCGGCGAGTCGAGCACGACCGAGCACGCCGAGGACGCGGCGATCGTGCGCTGCACGGTGGACGCGATCGCGGGCAGAATCCCGGTCATCGCGGGCGGCGGCTCGAACTCGACCGAGACGTCCCTGACGAAGAGCCGGACGTTCCGCGACTGCGGCGTCGACGGACTGCTTCTGATCACGCCGTACTACAACAAGGCGAACCAGCGCGGCATGTACAGGCACTTCCAGACGGTCGTCGATCAGGTCGACCTGCCGGCGATATTGTACAACGTGCCGGGCCGCACGAGCTGCGCGCTGTCGGTCGAGTGCGTCGCGGAATTGAGCCGCCACAGGAACATCCGCGGCATCAAGGAGGCCAGCGGCGACATCTCGTACGCGGCGAAGATCGCGAGGCTGACAAACGACGAGTTCGCGCTGATGTCCGGAAACGACGACATGATCGTGCCGATCCTTTCCCTGGGCGGCACGGGCGTTATCAGCGTGTTCGCGAACATCTGCCCGAGGGAGACGCACGACATCGTCGCCCTGTGGAAGGCGGGGGACATCGCCCGCTCAAGGGAGCTGCAACTGAAATACCTGCCGCTGATCAACGCGCTGTTCATCGAGGTCAACCCGATCCCGGTCAAGGAGGCGATGAACCGCCTGGGCATGGGCGCGGGCGGGTACCGGCTGCCGCTGTGCGAGATGGACCCGAAGAACCGCGCCGTGCTCCACGAGGCGCTCAAAGTGCTGGAGGGCGCATGAAGCTGATACTCGCGGGCTACGGGAAGATGGCCCGAATGATCGCGGAGCTGCTCAGGCCGCGCGAGGACGTCGAAATCCTCGGCATGGTGCATCCGGGGCTGTTCGACAGCCCGTTTGACGTGCCGGGGAAGCCCGACGCGATCGTCGACTTCTCGTATCCGGGAAACCTCGAAAACGTGCTCGCGCGCGCCGAGGATGCCCAGGCCGCGGTCGTGATCGGGACGACGGGGTATACCTCCGAGCAGATCGCGGCGATCCGCGCGGCTTCCGAGCACGTGCCGATCGTGCACAGCTCGAACTACTCGCTCGGCGTCGCGGTGCTCCGGCGCGCGCTTAAGTCCGTCGGGCCGCTGCTTCTCGAGGCCGGGTTCGACGCGGAGATCGTCGAGGCGCACCACAACCAGAAGGCCGACGCGCCCAGCGGCACGGCGAAGGCGCTGCTGAGTGCGATCGACCCGGACGGCGATTACGCGCGCGTCTGCGGCCGCGAGGGATTCGCCGGCGCGCGCGGCAGGGAGATCGGCGTGCATGCGGTGCGCGGCGGCACCGAGGCGGGCGAGCACCGCGTGTGCTTCTTCGGAAACAACGAGCTGTTGGAGTTCCGGCATCAGGCCGCGACCCGCAGAGTGTTCGCGGCGGGGGCGGTCAAGGCGCTGGATTTTGCCGTGGGCCGCGCGCCGGGGCTGTATACCGTCGACGACGTACTGGGACTAACGAATTCCAAACATTAGTGCGTCGTCGCGCCGGATCTTTTCCCGTCCCGCTAGGAGCCGGAGCGAGGCGTAGCGGAGCTACGTTGAGCGCAGAGCGACAAAGCGGGACAGAAAAATCTCTCGCCGTTTTGGACGCACTGCTGTTTTCCATTTCGTTTGTAGGAGGGACTGCATGAACGCCGAGGAGATTATCCGCTTTATCCGCGACGCGAAGAAAAAGACGCCGGTCAAGGCGTATGTGAAGGCGAGGGCGCCGATCGCGTTTGAAAACTGCAGGGTGTTCGGCGCGGGCGACCTGATCGTGTTCGGCGAGTGGGCCGACGTCGCCCCGGCGCTGGAAAGCCACGCGGCGGTGATCGAGGACGTGGTCGTCGAGAGCGACCGCCGCAACAGCGCCGTGCCGCTGCTCGACCTCAAGGGGATCAACGCGCGCATCGAGCCCGGCGCTTTGATCCGCGACCGGGTCGGGATCGGCGACCGCGCGGTCATCATGATGGGCGCGGTGATCAACATCGGCGCGGTCGTCGGCGACGACACGATGATCGACATGAACGCCGTGCTCGGCGGCCGCGCGATCGTCGGCAGGCGCTGCCACATCGGGGCGGGCGCGGTGCTCGCGGGCGTCGTCGAGCCGGCCAGCGCGACGCCGGTCGTCGTCGAGGACGACGTGCTGATCGGCGCGAACGCCGTCGTCATCGAGGGCGTGCGCATCGGCCGCGGCGCGGTCGTCGCCGCCGGCAGCGTCGTCATACGCGACGTTCCCGAAAACGCCGTCGTCGCGGGGGTTCCCGGGCGCGTGATCAAGATGAAGGACGAGGGGACGGGGAATAAGACCGCGCTCGTCGACGCGCTGAGGACGCTGTAGACCTTCGCAAAATCGACGCCCGCCGCTTCTCTGCGGCGGGCGCCGTGTTATTTTGTCCTGTCGGTTCTCTTGGCGATCGGCGCGTTCTCCGGCCCCAATGGGTGCAGCGGCACCTCTTTTTCGCAGAGGGGGCATCTGTAGAGCGCCTCCGGGGCGTCGCTGCCCTCGAGCGGCGCGAAGAACAGCTTTCCGCACTCCGGGCAGATGCTGCCGATGAGCGCCTCCTCCCCGGCGCTCTCGGTGCGCTTCCGGCTCAACACGCGCAGGCCCTCCTCCGGGGCGAACTCCTCGTCGTCGAACTCGTCGTCCTCGTCGTCGGAGAACTCGACGCCGCCCTCCTCCGAGTCGTGCATCGCCTCGAGGTCCTCGAGGTCCTCGTCGATGCTCTCGACGAAGTCGTTGAGCTCGCTCAAATCCTCGCGCATGTCGCCGAGCTCGTCGAGCACGCCCTCGAGCGCGTCGACGACGCCCTTCAGGAGCTTTGCGTTTGCGGACTCCTGATCGAGCTCCATGCTGCTGGCCAGGCCGCGGAGATAGCCGATTTTCTCAGACAGATCCGCCATGAATGTCACCTCCTGCGAAACAGGGCGGCCATCCAGCCGCCCCTATCCATGATGTGCGACCGGGGTCCGGTTATGCGCGGCCCAGGTACTCGCCGCCGTTGCGGGTGTCGATCCTGAGCTTGTCGCCGATCTCGATAAACAGCGGCACCTGCAGCGTGAAGCCCGTCTCGACGGTCGCGGGCTTCGTGGTGTTGGAGGCGGTGTCGCCCTTGAAGCCCGGCTCGGTCGAGGTCACCTCGAGCTCGACGAAGTTCGGCGCCTCGACGCTGAACGGCGCGCCCTTGAAGAAGCGAACCGTCACGTTCGTGTTTTCCTTGACAAACGGGATCGCGTCCTCGACCTGCTCGTGCGCCAGCGGAAGCTGGTCGTAGGTCTCCAGATCCATGAAGTGGTACATGTCCCCGTCGCTGTAGAGATACTGCATCTCCTTGGTCTCGATGTGCGCCTTGGGCAATTTGTCGGTGGGGTTGAACGTGCGCTCGATGACCGCGCCCGTCACGATGTTTTTCAGCTTCGTGCGCACAAACGCCGCGCCCTTGCCGGGCTTGACGTGCAGAAAGTTGACGACGGTCCAGATGCCGAAGTCCATTTCAATGGTGACGCCGTTTCTGAAAT
>JAAYZL010000158.1 GCA_012514855.1 Clostridiales bacterium | reverse complement strand
TTCCTCGTTCCAGCCGGGCGCGAACATGTTCGAGCAGAGCCTGCTGCTCTTCTGCGACGCGGCGGTGATCCGCATCATCGAAAAAAAGGACATCCGGAACACCAACGCAGAACTCATGCGCCGCCACGCCAACCTCGAATAATCTCGGGGGTCCGCCATGAAGCACTACGTCGGCATCGATCTGGGCGGAACGAACATCAAGGCCGTGCTGGTGAACGAGCGGTTCGAGCGCGTGCGCTCGCGCTGTGTTCCGACGCCGGTCGCGCGCGGCCCGGAGACGGTCTTCGAACATATGATCGGGCTTGTCGAGGGGCTGCTCGACGGCGCCTCGGTCGACCGGGCCGGGCTTAAGGGCATCGGCGTCGGCGTGCCCGGGCTGATCGACCACCGAAGCGGCATCGTGTACGACATCAAGAACTTCCGCTGGCGCGAGACGAACGTCCCCGCGCCGCTTCAGCGGCGCTTCGGCGTGCCGGTGCGCGCGGACAACGACGGCGCGCTGAACGCGCTCGGCGAGATGCTCTTCGGCGCGGGCAGGGGGTGCAAAAACCTGATCGTGCTGACGCTCGGCACCGGAATCGGCTGCGGCATCGTCGCCGACGGGACGCCGCTTCGGGGCAGGAACAACTTCGCCGCCGAGGTCGGACACATGGTGATCGAGCTCGGCGGCGAGCGCTGCGTCTGCGGAAAGCGGGGCTGCTTTGAGGCGTGCTGCAGCGCCGGGGCGCTGATTCGCTACGCGGCGGGCTTTGCCGGGGAGGACGAGGCGTCGTTCCTGCGCGCGCGGACGGCGGGCAACCTCGACCGGATCACCGGGGAGCTGATCGCCGAGGGGTACGACCTCTTTGACCCCGCGTGCCGGGACGCCATGCGCCTGTTCAGCGAGAAGCTCAGCGTGGGGCTCGTCAACCTGATCGACATCTTCAACCCCGAGCGCATCATCCTGAGCGGCGGCGTGTCCGGGGCGGGGCGCCGGCTGCTGGACGGGGTCATGCCCCTCGTGGAGGCCAATCTGATGACCCCCGCGCAGAAGTGCGACATCGTGATCGGGGAACTCTTTTCGGACGCCGGGGCGCTGGGCGCGTGCGCGCTGGCCGCGCAGGAGGGATTCAAATGAGCGAAAAGACGGCGCTGGCGCTCGACATCGGCGGATCGAAGTACATCGTCGGCCTTGTGACGCGCGGCGGGGAGATCGTCGACAGCGTTCGCGGGACGTGGCGCGAGCTCACGGCGGATTGCGTGATGGAATCCCTGATCGGCGCATCCCGGCAATTGCTCGACAAGACCGGCGCGCGCCCGGATGTGTGCGGCGCGACGATTCCCGGGCTCGCGGACTCGAAGGCGGGCGTGTGGGTGGAGGCGTCGTTCTCGGGCATCCGCGACGTCCCGGTGTGCGAGATCCTGCGCGCGGCGATGGGGATTCCGGCGTACTGCGAAAACGACGGCCAGGCGTACGCGCTGGCGGAGATCATGTTCGGCATGTGCGCGGAAGTGGACGACTTCCTCTACATCAACGTCTCGAACGGCATCGGCGGCGCGATCGTGTCGGGCGGTCGGCTCGTCGCGGGCGCGCGGGGAATGGCGGCGGAGTTCGGCCACTGCGTGGCGGTGGAGAGCGGGCGGCCGTGCAAGTGCGGGACGAGGGGCTGCCTGGAGATGCACGCGGCGGGGCCGGGCATCGCGCAAAACTACGCCGAGCTCGGCGGAGCGCCGATGCCGGACGGGACATTGCCCGACGCAAAGGAAATCGCGCGGCGCGCCCGGAACGGGGAAAGCGCGGCGCTGGAGACATTTCGGCTGGAGGGCGAATACCTCGGCCGGATGGTCGCGATCGCGTGCAACCTGATGAATCCCTCCGCCGTAGTCCTCGGCGGCGGGGTCTCGCTGGCGTTCGACCTGTTCGGGGAAGCGCTCAAAGCGGCCGCCGAGGCGCGCATGTACAGGTCGGCGAATCCGAATGTGAAGATCATGCCGACACGGCTCGGCTACATGGCCGGGCTGTTCGGCGCGGCGGCGGTCGGCTTTGCCGGGCTCGAGGGTTAAACACGGAAGGGGATTGAGACAATGATCGAACATGTCCGGGCCTACATAGACACGATATCGGAGCTTTTAGGAAGGCTGGACGCCGAACAACTGGCGAAGGCCGCCGATATGGTTGTGGACACGGTGGTTGGCGGCAACGCCATCTTCCTGGCCGGCAACGGCGGAAGCGCCGCGACCGCAAACCACTTCGCCGCGGATTTCGGGAAGAACATCGTAAAGGGGGACGAAGGCCGCCCGCGGATACTGTCGCTGTGCTGCAACATGTCCTCCGTCACCGCCTACGCCAACGACGAGGGATATGAATACGCGTTCTCCCGCCAGCTTGCGAATTGGGGCGCGAGGGGCGACCTGCTGATCGTCATCTCCGCCAGCGGCAATTCGCCGAGCGTCGTCCGCTGCGCCGAGCTCGCGCGCAGGCGCGATATGCGCGTCATCGCGATGACCGGCTTTGACGGCGGCAGGCTGATGCGGATGGCGGACATCTGCCTGCACGCGCCGGACAGCCAGTTCGAGACCGTGGAGGACCTGCACTCGCTGTTTTGCCACCTGTTGGTCTATTGCGCGAAGACCCGGCTGGGCTGATACCGTCAACCATCATGTTGATGGTTCCTTAGGTAAGCACTGATTTATTCGGCGGCAGGATCGCCGGTTGCTTTTCCACCCCCACTGTGTCGCTCATCCGGTCGCCGTAGCGCTGCTACGGCTCCCTTCTGGCTCCGTGTGAGGACGAAAAATCACCTCGGCGCTCCACCAACCTCATTAAATCAGTGCTTACTTAGAATGCGCGGCAGCGAGTGAGCGTGGGGTTCGATCCCTTGGCGGGGAACGCAGACTTGAGGTTCTGGTCGTCCGCGATCTTGCGGCGCATAAACCGCTCGGTCTCGGTCTCGTGGTCGGGGATGCCGAAGCAGTCGATCACGCCCTCGAGCCTGATCGCGGAGAGGCGGTTGTCGCAGGAGCGCACTGAGTAACCCCGATCAAATCCCTCACGATCGCCCCGGCGAGCACGAGCCCGGCGGCGGAGGGGACGAACGAGATCGAGCCCGGCGCGCGCGCGCCGTCGAGCGTTTCGCGGGGCATTTCGTCGGAAAAGACGACCTTCGTGTGCTCGATGCCGCGCTTTTTGAGCTCCCTGCGCATCACGCGGGCCAATGGGCAGACGCTTGTCTCCGCGATGTCGGCGACGCGGAAGCGCGAAGGGTCGAGCTTGTTGCCCGCGCCCATCGCGCTGATGACCGGCGCGCCGGCTCGGTGCGCGCATTCGATTAAAAGCAGCTTCGACGCGACCTTGTCGATCGCGTCGGCGACGTAGTCGTAGGCGGAAAAGTCGAATTGCCCCGCGGTTTGCGCGTCGAAAAAAACGTGGTGCGCCTCGACATGCGCCTCGGGGTTGATCAGAAGCGCGCGCTCGCGCATGAGCTCCGCCTTGGGCCTGCCGATCGTCTCGTGCGTCGCGATGATCTGTCGGTTGAGGTTCGTGACGTCCACGCGGTCGCCGTCGACGAACGCGAGCGCGCCGACGCCCGCGCGCACGAGCGCCTCCGCCGCGAAGCCGCCGACGCCGCCGATGCCGAACACGATCACGCGCGCGCGGCGGAGCTTTTCCTGCGCCTCTTCGCCGATCAGCCGGATCGTCCGCTGCCGTTGATCCATGCGATCAACCCCTTCGCGCTATTCATACGGATTCCAAGCATGAATGCGTCGTCGCGCGGGATCTTTTTCCGCCCCGCTTGGACGCATTCCTGTTTTACACTCGTATTATTGCCGATTTTGCGGAATTTGTCAAATGATCGGAAGGATTTTTCACCCTGTACGGGGAATTCAATATACACGGACGGATGAGGAGGAGCGAATGGTCTTGCTTTGCGCGATGGCGCTGATGAGCGCGGCGGCCTTCGCCGCGATGGGCCTGGACAAGCTGCGCGCGCGAAACGGCGGGCGGCGCGTCTCCGAGCGGACGCTGCTTTTGCTGGCGGCGCTGCTCGGCGCGCCGGGCGCGTACGCGGGCATGATGGTCTTTCGGCACAAGACGCGCCACATGCGCTTCGCAATCGGCCTTCCCGCGCTCTCCGCCGTGGAACTGATACTCGTCGGCTTTTTCCTGTTTTCGGGATGGCCGGCGCGGGTATAAGCAATCGAAGGGGTGATATGGATGAAAAAGATTCTTGCGGCTCTCATGGTGCTCTCGATCGCGATTTTGGCGGTTTCTCTCGCGACCGCCGAGGTCGTCCCGGAAAAGACCGGCGCGACGCTTCGGATCGCCTCGCTGAAAGGGCCGACGACGATGGGCCTGGTGAAGCTGATGGACGACGCGAAGGCCGGACGGACCGCGAACGACTACACGTTCGCGCTGGAGGGCACCGCGGACGCGATCTCCCCGCTGTTGATACGCGGCGAGCTCGAGGTGGCGATGGTCCCGGCGAACCTCGCGGCGGTATTGGTCAGCAAGACGGACGGCGCGCTGCAAATCGCGGCGATCAACACGCTGGGCGTGCTATACGTCGTCGAAAACGGCGAGACCGTGCAGTCCGTCGGCGATCTCGCCGGGAAGACGGTCTACTCGACCGGCAAGGGGACGACGCCCGAATATGCGCTGAACTACATCCTTCGCGGCAACGGGCTCAATCCGGACAAGGACGTCAATATCGAGTACAAGTCGGAGGCCACCGAGGTCACCTCGGCGATGCTCAACGACGCGGCGTCGATCGCGGTGCTCCCGCAGCCCTATGTGACGGCGGTGCTTTTGCAGAACGCGGGCACGCGCGTCGCGCTCAGCCTGACCGACGAGTGGGAGAAGCTCGGGGACGAAAGCGCGATGATCACCGGCGTCTGCCTCGTGAGCCGCGCGTTTGCAGAGCAGAACCCGGCCGCGATGGGCACGTTCCTCGAGGAGTACGCGGCCTCCGTCAAATTCGTCAACGAGAATCCCGCCGAGGCGGCCAAGTGGATCGCCGAGCTCGGAATCGTGGCGGCCGCGCCGATCGCCGAAAAGGCGATTCCCGCGTGCAACATCGTCTCGATCACCGGCGAGGAGATGGTCCTGAAGGCCACGGGATACCTCGACGCGCTGTACAGGCAGAACCCGGAATCCGTGGGGGGAAAGCCGGCGGATGAAACCTACTTCTACATCGGGGAAAACTAAAAGCCGGCTGCTGCACGCCGGAGCGGTCGCGTTCTGGCTCGTCGCGTGGCAACTGCTGAGCATGGCCGTCAAACAGGAGCTCCTCTTGGTGTCTCCTGTTTCGGTGTGCAGGACGCTCGTCATGCTGATGGGCGAGCGCTCGTTTTACGACGCGGTTCTCGGCTCGTTCGGGCGGATACTCGCGGGTTTCGCGCTCGGCGGCGCGCTCGCGGTGATTCTGGCCGCGTTGGCGCGCGCGTTTTTCCCGGTGCGCGTGCTGCTGGGCCCGCTGATGTCCACCGTGAAGGCGACGCCGGTCGCGTCGTTTGTGATTCTGGCGCTGATCTGGATTCGCTCGACGAATCTGTCGGTGTTCATCTCGTTTTTGATGGTGCTGCCGATTACATACGCAAACGTGCTCGAGGGGCTGGACGGCGCGGACCAAAAGCTGCTCGAGATGGCGAAGGTGTTCCGCGTGCGGCTCCCGGGACGCGTGCGCGCGATCTACGCGCCGTCGGCGTTTCCGATGCTCCTGACGGCGGTGCGCGTGTCGCTGGGCATGTGCTGGAAGGCCGGCATCGCGGCGGAGGTCATCGCGCAGCCGAGGAACTCGATCGGCGCGGCACTCCAGCAGGCGAAGCTGTTCTTCGCGACGCCGGAGATGTTCGCGTGGACGCTGGCGACGATTCTCTTAAGCGCGCTGTTCGAGCGCGCGGCGGTCAAGCTGATCACGGCGCTGCGCCGCAGAATGGAGGGACGATCGTGGTCGCGCTAGAGGGGATTTCGAAGGCGTTTGACGGCCAGCCGGTGTTCCGGGGCGTGTCTTACGCGTTTCCCCAAAACGCGGTCACGGCGCTCTCGGGCCCGTCGGGCTCGGGAAAGACGACGCTTTTGAACATCATGCTCGGCCTCGTCGCGCCCGACGAGGGCGTGGTGAAGATGCCGGAAGGCTCGCGGCTCGCGGCGGTATTTCAGGAGGACCGGCTGATCGAGCACTTTTCCGCGGCGCGGAACCTTCGGCTCACGTCTCCGAAGGAGGTGTCCGACCGGGAGATTCGCGAGGCGCTCCGGGAGCTCGATCTCGCGCCGGACGACCCGAAGCGCGTCGCGAAGTACAGCGGCGGCATGCGCAGGCGCGTGGCGATCGCGCGCGCGGCGCTGTTCCGGCCGGACGTGCTGATGCTCGACGAGCCGTTTACCGGGCTCGACGAGGACGCGCGGAAAAGGGCGGTCGAGTTCCTCAGGAGCCGCTGCGGAAATGCGACCGTCGTGCTGGTCTCGCACGACCGGGACGAGGCCGCGCTGATGGGCGCGGTCGGCGAGTTGAGGTTGAATGGGGAAGGGACGGGGAGAGCGTGAAGAGAAAAATCGCGAGCGGGTTTCTGTTCTGGGCCGCGGGCTATGCGTTGCTGACCGTCATCAGCAGCGTCGCGCAGCTGTTCGTCGGGACGGCGACGGACACGAACCTCAACATATTGGCGCGCGCGCTGATATGCCTGATTCCGATTGCGACCTATTACCTGTTCGGCTTCGGGCGGGAGCAGAAGTGGACGCGCGCGCTGCTTTTGGGGTTGATTCACTACATAATCTCGCTCGGCTGCGCGCTTCTCTTGATCTATTTGGCCGGGATGATCGCCAAGAGCGAGCCGACGTCCTACCTGAACATACTGATCAGCTTCACGGCGGCGTATCTCGCCGTCGCGGCGGCGATCGCGATCCGTCAGAGGAGGTCGAAGAAAGCGGCAAAAAATCAGGGCGCCGAGCCCTGATCAGACCATCAACAAACCCCGCCCCTCCCTTGGGGATGGATGAAGGGGTCGAAACCCCTTCATCTTCAATCCGCAGGCGACGGCATGTACGTCGCCGAGGAGCGCGGCATGTACGCGCTTCCCTGCAGGATTTCCGGCCGTGACGCGCAGCGCCACAGGAAATCCAGAATTCCGGGAAATGCATCCTGCATTTCCCGGATAGCGTGGCGACTTTGTCGACACGCTGATCAGGGCGCCGAGCCCTGATTTTTTTACTAAAGCCCCGGCACGCGCACGTTCAGCCGCGCGGGCAGCAATTCAAACCGCGCGTCGTCGCAGCGGATCAGCTCGCCGTCGAGGTTCAGCGTCATGCCGGGCGCGACGATGCGGACGCTCTTGCAGCGGAACGTCTTCGCGAGAAACGTCTTTGCGTACCAGCCGGGGACGAACAGCATCAGCAGAAACCCGATCATCCACTTCTTGACCGGGCGCGTGACGACGACGTCGAACAGCCCGTCGTTAAGGACCGCGGTCGGAACCGGCTTCATGCCGCCGCCGAAGTAGCGGCCGTTGCCGATCGAGAGAATCGAAAAGCGCCTCTCCTCGGGCTCCGCGCCGTCGAAGCCGACTCGCGCGCTGGTCGGCTGAAAGAAGCGGATCGCGTCGCGGACGCCGCGCAGATATACGCCCAGCCCCATGTGGTCGCGCTTGTACTTCTCCGCCTGCACGAGCACCTCGGTGTCGAGCCCCGTGCCGGAGACGTTCAGAAAGTAGATGTCGTTCATCCTGCCGATGTCGATCGCGCAGAGGGGCGCGTGCAGTTGCTGCCGCAGCGCCTCAATGGGCTCCTTCGGCAGGTTCAGCGACTTGACGAAGTCGTTTCCGGTGCCGCAGCAGACAAACAAAAGGGCAAGGCTGCTTCCGGCCATGCCGTTGATGATCTCAAACAGCGTCCCGTCGCCCCCGACGGCGATGATGCCGTCCATCCGCTCGCGGACGGCCTCGGCGGCGTACGCCCGGACGCTTCCGCGTTCCTCGGCCAGAGACAGGCGATAGGGGATGCCTTCCTCCCGGAGCAGCGCCTCCACGCGGGGATATTCCCGCATCCCGCGCCCGTTTCCGGAGACGGGGTTGACAATCAAAGCATACATCGCACCACCAGCCTGCCTCAGTAATCCTCGATCCATTGTAGCCGAATGCCGAGTGTGGTGTCAAGTTCGCCGTCTGTTATATTTCCACAACTTGGCAGCGCCTACCTCTCGAGCATGCTCTCCGGAAGCGTCGCCGTCAGCTCGATCACCGAAATCTCCGGGCTGTTCAGCATCCGAAAGGCCATGAACGGCGCGCTTCCCGGCGTCGAAAGCCCGGCCGTGATATACAGGTGCGTCTCGCTTACGGCGGACAGCCCCTTGACGTCCTGCTGCGCCGGGAGCCAGCCGTGGCGGTCGGCGGTCGCCGAGGGGATGTAGAACGCGCCCAGGAACGGCAGCCGCCACACGCCGCCGCAGTAGTGCCCGGCGAGCACGATCGAGGGCTGCGTCAGGAACTTCTCGTCCGGCGTGTCGTGCGAGGCGGACGCCCTCAAAAACGCGTCGGACGGCGGCTCGTGCGCGAGCGACAGGTGCACGTCCGTCTCGGACATCCGGTTGACCGCGTCCAGCAGCCGCGTCGCACGCTCGAAGCGGTAGGTCGTCGCGGGCAGCGTGTCGTAGTCCGCCTGCAGGCCGAGCACCGTGCCCTCCTGCTCCTGCTCCATCTGCGCCTTGCAGGTGGCGACCATCTCCGACGCGTTCAGATTCAGCATGTCCGCGGGCGTGATCCAGACGACGCTGTCGCCGACCGCGAGCCTGACCGGCGCGTCGACGTAGGTAGCGCCGCGCTCGACCGCGCCGAGAACCCAGTCCTCGAGCACCATCTCTTCGACGGTGCCGGTGATCTCGCGCGCGGCCTTCCGGACAGGGCCGGGGTCGGAGTCGCCCGCGATGAAGTAGACGGGCTTCCGGCTGGGGAGGCCCTCGAGAAGCTCGTAGAACGGCTCCGGATCGCCGCCCTTTCCGACCATGTCGCCGGTGAGGAGCACGCAGTCGTAGTCGAGGGTCCCGATCTCGCGCAGGATCGTCGCCTGCCCGTCGCCGAAGCGCTTGCCCGCGAGGTCCGAGATGTGCAGTATCCGGTAGCCCTCGAGGTTTCCGGGGAGGCCCACCAGCGTGACCTTCTCCTCGTCGACCGTGATGTTCGTGCTCTGCAAAAACACGACGCTCACGATCAACAGCGCCGCGACGATCAGAAACGTCGGCCAGAACGACAGGCGGATATCTTTCCCGAACAGCCGAAGCCCGCTCGTGCGCTTCCTCGGAGCCGTGCCGGCAAACAGCCACTCGAAAAACGAGCGCCGCTTCCTTCTCTTCCTTTTGACCGGCGCCCGATGCCCGCGCTTTTTCTTTTTCTTCGCGGGGTGGCTGGGCCTCCGCCGCCTGCGGAGGGGGGCGTCCTGCTCGTCCCCGTACAGCGAGAGCTCGTCTTCGTCTTTTCGGCGGCCGACGTCTGGAATTGTCGGCCGGATTTCATCTTCGCGCATGAAACTACCCCTTCAATAAAGGTCAGGTTTAGCAATCCGCCTGCGGATTGCGGGTCGGCGGGCCATATACGGTATTGGCACGCCGGCAAACGGAATGAATACACCTATTATAAAACGAAATCGCGCATCTGGCAAGTCATCGGAAAACATGCTATAATACAAATTGGAAATACAGGAGGCTCGGAGGGACTTTTCGTGGCGAAGAGCAGGAGCGTATACGTCTGCGGCGAATGCGGCTATGAGACCGGCCGGTGGCTCGGGCGGTGCCCGGAGTGCGAGAACTGGAACACGCTCGTCGAGGAGGTGCGCTCGCCCGAGGGAAATCTGCCGGAGAAAAAGCTGAAGCGCGCGCCGGGAGCGGGGGCGATGGCGGTCAGGATCGACGAAATCCCCGACGACGCGGCACAGCGCAGGCCGTCCGGCATCGGCGAACTCGACCGCGTGCTCGGCGGGGGCGTCGTCGACGGCTCGGTCGTGCTCGTCGGCGGCGATCCGGGCATCGGGAAGTCGACGCTCTTGACGCAGGCGTTGGCGAACATGGCCGGCGCGGGCGAGCGCGTGCTGTACGTGTCCGGCGAGGAGTCCGCCCGGCAGGTCCGGTTGCGTGCGAACCGGCTGGGCGCTTCGCAGACCGGCATGTACGTGCTCTCCGAAAACGACATGACGACCGTCGAGCGCCGCATGGAGGAGCTGAAGCCGTCCGTCATGGTCGTCGACTCGATCCAGACGATGTACCTTCCGGAGCTCGCGTCGGCGCCCGGCAGCGTGTCGCAGGTGCGCGAGAGCGCGGCGCAGCTGATCCGGCTCGCGAAGCAGATGGGCGCGAGCGTGTTTCTGGTCGGCCACGTGACGAAGGAGGGCGCGATCGCCGGGCCGCGCGTGCTCGAACACATGGTCGACGCGGTGCTGTACTTCGAGGGCGACCGGCAGAACCACTACAGGCTTCTCAGGGCCGTCAAGAACCGCTTCGGCTCGGTCAACGAGCTCGGCATGTTCGAGATGACCTCCGAGGGCATGATGGAAATCCTGAACGCGAGCGAGGCGCTGCTGTCCGAGCGCGCGCACAACGCGAGCGGCTCGGTCGTGCTGTGCGCGATGGAGGGCTCTCGGCCGCTTTTGACGGACGTGCAGGCGCTGGTCTCGCGAACCCCGTTCGGGAACCCGCGCAGGATGGCGAGCGGCGTCGACCAGGGCAGGCTGTCGCTTTTGCTCGCGGTGCTCGAAAAGCGCGCCGGCATGCGGCTCTTCGATCAGGACGTGTACATCAACATCGCCGGGGGCATGACGCTCTCGGAGCCCGCGGCGGACCTGGCGCTGTGCATGGCGGTCGCCTCGTCTCTGACGGGCCGGCCGATCGGCGCGAGCTTCGCGGTGATGGGGGAGGTGGGGCTCGCCGGCGAGGTGCGCGCGGTTCCGCAGGCGGAACGACGGCTCGGCGAGTGCGCGCGGCTCGGCTTTCAGGACGTGGTGCTGCCCAAGTCGAACCTGCGCGGCGTGCGCGTCCCGGACGGCGTGCGCGCGCATCCGGCCGAAACCGTGCTTGACGCGATTGCCGCGCTGGGACTTTATTCCAAAAAAGGCGAATAGCTTTCACGGCGGGCATAGATCGACCTCCGCGCGCTCAAAATATCCGCAGGAGGATGATAAACGTGCGGAAGAAGGTTTGGTTTTTTGCGCTTGTGCTCGCGCTTGCGCTCGCGCTTTGCGGCTGCATGCGGGCCGACGTGGAGAACAAGGAAGAGATCAAGGTGGACGTCGTGAAGCCCAAGATCCCCGAAAAGCTCGAGACGAACGAGAGCGGCGTGCCGATTCTGAAGGTCTATGACACCGAGGCGAAGGCCGTCTCCGAGATGGATCTGGAGACCTACGTGATGGGCGTGCTCGCGGGAGAGATGAAAAACGACTGGCCGGCGGAGGCGCTGAAGGCGCAGGCGATCCTTGCCCGCACATTTGTCCTGAAATTCATCGGGACGAAGGACTCGAAGTACGAGGGCGCGGACATCTCCACGGACGTCAGCGAGGCGCAGGCGTACAGCGAGGTCAACATCAATGAAAACGTGCGCAAGGCCGTCGAGGAGACGAAGGGCCTCGTGATGAGCTATCAGGGCGAGTTCCCGCAGGCGTGGTTCCACGCGAATGCCGGCGGCAAGACGGAATTGCCGAGCGTCGCGCTCGAGTTCAAGGAGGGCGACCCGCCGTACCTGTCCGTCACGGACTCGCCGGACTCCAAGGACGCGCCGGACGACGTCAAACAGTGGACGGTTAAGTTCAGCTCGAAGGAGTTCGCGGCGGGATGCAGGGCGACCGGCGCTGAGACCGGGGATATCGAGACCGTCGAGGTCGGCGAAAAGGGCGCCTCGGGCCGCGCGAAGACGCTGATCGTCAACGGGAAGACCGTGTCCGCGCCGTCGCTTCGGATCAAGCTCGGCGCGACCGAGATGAAGAGCACGCTGATCGAGTCGATCGACGTCAAGGGCGGAGAGGTCACGATCAAGGGCCGCGGCTTCGGGCACGGCGTCGGGCTCTCGCAGTGGGGCGCCTACGAGATGGCCAAGGACGGGAAGAGCGCGACCGAGATCGTCGAGCACTACTTCAGCGGCGCGGATATCGTAAAGCTCTGGGGATAGAAATCTTCAAGCAGGTGCCGCCCACGCCGGGCGGCATTCAGCGTGTCGACAAAGTCGCCACGCTGTCCAAGAAATGCAAGCATTTCTCGGAATTCA
>JAAYZL010000157.1 GCA_012514855.1 Clostridiales bacterium | reverse complement strand
GCTCATGGCGTTCACAAGGGACACTTCCATGCCGGAGAGGTCAATGCTCGCGGGCATGAGATCGACGCCTTCGCTGTGGTGCAGAATGCCTTCCCTGGGATCAAAATCCTCGTCAGTCATTGTCTTTCCCATCATCGTCGCCAGCGTCACCGGCAGGCGGTCGGGCTGAGGATTCCCCAAGCTAATGGAAAGAGAACCTTGCGGGTCACAATCCACCAGCAGCACCTTTTTCCCTTCCTGCGCCAGTCCGATGCCGAGGTTGGCACAGGTGGTTGTCTTGCCGACGCCGCCCTTCTGATTGGCGACGGCGATCACGTTTGCGGCCATATTGTCATCACCTCCAAATTAAAATGAGCCACCTGCAAATTGGTGCAGATGGCTCGTTTGGAGTGAGTATGTTCGACTTTGAAAAGCGAACGAAGGTTGTTCGCCACCCACCCGCGCTAATATTTCTGCTAATCGCGCACGATATATGCAGTAGTACGAGGGGTTTCAGTAGGATATTCGAGGAAATCGGATGCGTTCAAATCCCTTGCTATTACAGCGTTTTCTGGCATTGTATGACACGTTGGTGCAACACAGGATATTGAACAAACCAAACTCCTAAGCGGAAGGCCGTGAGTTCGAATCTCGCCGGGGACGCCACAATCCGTCTGAAAGTCTGATTTTATCGGACTTTTCAGCGTTTTTATGGGGATTGCGATGGCGGCGGGCTGCCAGTCAGCAACCGATCCAAGAGCGCCGTCCAGAAATAGAATCCCAAAATGTCAATGGTCGCGGCGAAAAAAAACCATCCCGCAATCGCGACCAGTATTCCGGCTCCATATAGCGCCCACTGGCAAGCGAAGAGAAAAAGCAGAGCGGCGACTTTATATGCGGCGGGCCGCTTCCACCGATAGACGAGAATTGTCAATGCGATCATGATCGGGATATAGATTAAGCCTGTCGTCGTGTGATCCCTCGACGCATCGGAGAAAATTCCGCTTCGGAATGCCTGAAGTCCCGCGACCTTCTGCGTCGTGAACAGCGTGTTTCCGGCGGCGGCAAAAATCGCCAAAAACAAGGTTGTTGTCAAGAGATATTTTTTCAGCTTCGCGCCTCGCGGCTCCGACGCGTTGCGCTCCTTGGTGAGCATAACATACCACTTTTTGACGATCCAGCAGTATATGACGAAGCCCCAAAACGTGTAAATTGAACGATACCAGTAATGCTCGTAAATCCCCAGATGGACGAACAGCAGGTCGATCAGATAATAGACGCCCGCAAAAACGAAGACAAACCTGCCGCGCAATCCGAGCACGCAACAGAGCACCGCCGTGCTCGAGACGGAAATCTGCGAAAAGATATTTCCGAGCACGGCGTCCATAAATGCGTCCCGCGGGGTAAGCATCGGGAAATACGTGTACGCATTGAAAAGGATCAGCAGGGATACCTCAATACAATACGTAAAGCCGAGAACCGAAAGATTGAACGCCGCTGTAAACCTGCGGTCCCGCGATTTCATGGATGTTGTTGTAATTGCGGCAATGCTGCTTGCCAGCAGCAATAAATACCATATCGTATTGCTCCAGAAATAGTTCATGTTGCCCTCTCGAGTTTTTTCCCTTCAAGCCGAATATGAATCCCTGAATAGTATGCCCGTTTTGTAGGATTGCGACGGGCAGATAAATCCGATCGGGGAGGCCAACGACGCATCCGCGAGGGCCGCGCGCGCGGGAAGGTCGCGATCGCCGTCGAGCCCATGCGGCAATCCCTATTTTTCCGATTGGTTTATTAAGAAATCGCATTATTTCCGCCGGGCAGTTGACAACACTCCAAACAGACGGTATAATGTTGCACACAAGGACGGCATTTTCGGCATGGAGGAGGGTTTGCGCGTGAATCGATGTGCGATGCGAATGCTCATGTGCGCGGGCCCGGTCTCCGCGTGATTTGTGTTGCCGTCGGCATTCGCTGAATTTTTTCCGTGAACCCCGTCGCTTCGCAATCGTGCGAGACGGCGGTTTTTGTTTTTTTGCAAAATGGTTGGGAAAGGGCGGTCGAAATTGTCTGAACCACTGATTGAACTCCGAAATCTCCGAAAGGTCTACGCGGTGCCGGGCGGCGAGGTCGTCGCGCTGGACGGCGTGAGCCTGAAGATTCACAGGGGCGAGATTTACGGCATCATCGGCATGAGCGGCGCGGGAAAGTCGACCCTGATCCGCTGCATCAACCGGCTCGACCAGCCGACCGACGGCGCGATCCTGATCGACGGCGAGAGCATGCTGTCGATGCGCGGGAACGACCTCGTTCGCATGCGCCGCCGCGTCAGCATGATCTTCCAGCAGTTCAACCTGCTGATGCAAAAGACGGTCGCCAAGAACGTCCGCTACCCGCTCGAGATCGCGGGGGTGCCGAAGCAGAGGGCGAACGCGCGCGTGAAGGAGCTTTTGAAGATCGTCGGGCTCGAGGACAAGATCGACGCGTACCCGGCGCAGCTCTCGGGCGGCCAGCGGCAGCGCGTGGCGATCGCGCGGGCGCTCGCGAGCGACCCCGAGGTGCTGCTCTGCGACGAGGCGACCAGCGCGCTCGACCCGATGACGACGCAGTCGATCCTGGCGCTTTTGAAGGACATCAACGAGCGGCTCGGGATCACGGTCGTGCTGATCACGCACGAGATGGCCGTCATCCGCCAGATCTGCACGCGCGTCGCGATACTCGACGGCGGCCGGATCGCCGAGGAGGGCACGGTCGACGACGTGTTCGTGCACACGCGCTCGGCGGCGGGCAAGCGGCTGTTCGGGATTCTCCCGGAAAACGACGCGGACGAGCAGCTCAGGGTGCCGGCGCTGCGCATCGTGTTTGACGGCGGCAGGGAGAACAGGCCGGTGATCGCGGAGCTCGTCCGCAAGTGCGGCGTCGACGTCAACATACTCTCCGCGAACATACGGCGCATCGGCGGCAAGCCCTACGGGCAGATGCTGATCGGCATGCCGGAGGATACCGAAGTGCGCGACAAGATCATGAAATTCCTGCTGGCCGAGGGGCTGACGGTGAAGGAGGTGTGGCCGCAATGAACTGGAACATCCTCTGGGAGGCGCTCGGCGAGACCGTCTACATGACCGTCCCGTCGACCCTGATCGCCTACGCGCTGGGGCTTCCGCTGGGCGTCGCGCTCGTGATCACGCGAAGGGGCGGCATCAAGCCCCTGCCGACGTTCAACACGGCGCTCGGCGCGGCCGTCAACTTCCTGCGCTCGATTCCGTTCATCATTTTGCTCGCGATGCTCTTCCCGGTCACGCGCATCGTGATGGGAATTGCGATCGGCACGAAATCAATCATCTTTCCGCTGACGGTCAGCGCGTTCCCCTACGTCGCGCGCATGGTCGAGGGCAGCTTCAACGAGGTCGACGGCGGCATCATCGAGGCCGCGCAGTCGATGGGCTCGACGACATTCCAGATCATCTTGAAGGTGCTGATCCCGGAGGCTCTGCCCTCGCTCGTCAACGGCTTTGCGATCTGCATGACGACAATCCTCGCCTATTCCGCGATGGCCTCGGCCGCGGGCGGCGGGGGGCTGGGCGCCCTCGCGATCATCTACGGCCTGAACCTCCGAAAGTTCGACATCATGTACGCCGCGAGCGTGATTTTGGTCATCCTCGTGCAGGTCATCACGATGCTCGGCGCGTACCTCACGCGAAAACTCGACCACCGCATCCGCTGAAGCGGGTTCCGGAGTTTCTACTCCGTTCCTCGGATACACATTAAAAAGGAGGCATCCCCATGAAAAAGCTGGTTTCCGTTCTGCTCGCCCTGGCGCTTCTCCTGTCCGCCGCGGCCATGGCCGAGGCGCTGCCGGTCATCGCGACGCCCAGCCCGCACGGCGAGATCCTCG
>JAAYZL010000156.1 GCA_012514855.1 Clostridiales bacterium | reverse complement strand
CGCGACGATTTCCGAACTCGAGCAGAAGATCGCCTCGACCGAGGGCGCGCTCGCCGACGCGAACGCAAGCGTCGTGGCGCTCGAGGGCCAGATCGAGACCGGAAACCGGACGATCAGCGAACTCGAGCAGGAGATCGACGACGCGGAGGCGATGCTTTCCGAGACGAGCAGCGCGGCCCAGAGCATGAAGGCGGAGCTCGAATCGCAGCTCGAATCGCTGAACGCGGACCTCGCAGACGAAAAGGCGTCGCTCGTCGAGGTGCAGGCCGAGTACCGGCAGGCGCAGGACGAATTCGCCGCGCGGCTCGAGGAATTGCAGGCCTACCGCATCGAGCGCAGCCTCCGCGAGGGCGAGAGCTACCTGTCCACGGAACTCGGCAGCGTGCTCGTGTTCGACGAAAGCGGCGTCGAGGGCACCGCGGCGATTGTCAACACCGTCCGGAGCGGAAACAGCATGGTGTTCGAGCTCGTGCTCGACGGCGAGGTGATCTTCTCCTCCGCCCCGATCGCGCCCGGCGAGAGCCTCGAAAGCATCCGGCTCGAGGTCCCGCTCGCGAAGGGCAACTACGAGGCGCTCGCCGTGCAGAAGACCTTTGCCGAGGACGGAACCTATGTCTCCGGCGTCCGCGTGCCGGTCACGCTGATCGTCGGGTAGGTAAGGCGATAAAGCAGCATCCCCCGGGCAGAGCTCGAGGGATGTTTTGTTCAGGGAATGCTTGGCCGGGGGTGCAGAGTCTTTAGGCGAAATCCCTTTCAAAGAATCATGACGAACGTTCCGGCCGCGATCAGGAAGGCCCCGACGATCGACTTGACGGTAAACTGCTCGTGCAGGAAGACAATGGCCATGATCAGCGTGATGACGATGCTGAACTTATCGACCGGCACGACCTTGGACACCTCGCCGATTTGCAGCGCCCTGTAATAGCACAGCCAGGAAGCGCCCGTGGCGATGCCGGATAGGATCAAAAACAGCCAGCTTCGCCTGCTGATTTCCGCGATGCCGTTTTGCGCATTCGTCAGGAATACGATGCCCCACGACATCACGACCACCACCGCCGTTCGAATGGCGGTGGCGAGATTGGAGTTTACGCCAGCGATGCCGACCTTTGCCAGTATCGACGTCGCCGCGGCAAAGACAGACGACAGCACCGCGAAGAGAAACCACATACCGCCCATCTCCATTTTAAAGTTCATTCGGATACAATCTACCGCATCGGGCGGTTTTATACAAGCGTTCCCTTGTTAAAGGAATCGCCGGTTGGTCCGAACGCCCTCGCCGCATTTCCGGCCACTGATCGGAAACTTGCCGGTCATGCCCGCAGCGCAGGCACAAAAAAGCGCCTCGCGGGGGTTCCCCCGTCAGGCGCTCTATCGCATTGCGCTATTCGGACACGTACGGCAGAAGGGCGATGACCCTCGCGCGCTTGATGGCGCTGGAGAGCTGGCGCTGATGCTTCGCGCAGGTTCCGGTCATGCGGCGGGGCAGGATCTTGCCGCGCTCGCTGGTGAACTTGCGGAGGCGCACGACGTCCTTGTAGTCGATGTGCTGGACTTTGTCCACGCAGAACGCGCAGACCTTCCTGCGCGGTTTGCGGCCGCGGGGTCGGCGATTGCGATCGCCTCTATCCTCAGACATGGTTTACTTTCCTCCTTGATCTTGTTCGTCAGAACGGCAGCTCGTCGTCCTCGACGTCGGTAAATCCGTCCGCGTCGGGTACGTAGCCGCTTGGCTCGGGCGGGGGCGGGAGCGGGTTGTCCGCGCGCTGCTTTTCGCCCTGCTGGGAGCCGAGAAACTCCACGTTGTCCGCGATGATCTCGGTGACGTAGCGCTTCGAGCCGTCCTGCGCATCATAGGAGCGGGTCTCGATGCGTCCCTCGACCGCGACCTTGCGGCCCTTGGACAGATAGCGGGAGCAGAGCTCCGCCGTCTGCCTCCATGTCACGATGTTCAGGAAATCGGCCTCGCGGACGCCCTGCTGGTTCACAAACCGCCGATTCACGGCGATGCGGAACTGGCAGACCATCGTGCCCGACGGCAAAGTCTTCGTCTCCGGGTCGGCGACGAGATTTCCGATCAGTATCGCTTTATTCATGGGTTGCACCTGCCTTCGTGGGGTCGGTACGGCTATTCGGCTTCGGAGACGGGGGCCTCCTCGTCTGCGGCTTCGGCGGCCTCGGCGGCCTGGGCCTCCTCGTCGGCGGCCGGGGCTTTCTCGTCGGCGGCCAGGGCTTTCTCGTCGGCGGCCGGGGCCTCCTCGACCTCGGCTGCGGCGGCCTCGACCGGCGTTGCGGCCTCGACCGGCGCGGCGGCCTCGACCGGCGCGGCGGCGGCCTGCACCGGCTGCGCGAACTCGCGCGGCAGCGGGGCCGGCTTCAGCGGCTCGCGCTTCGCGGGCAGTTGGCCCTCGTAGCGGATGACGAGGTAGCGGAGCACCTGCTCGGAAATCTGCAGGTTGCGCTCGATTTCGCGGGGAAGATCGGCGGGCGCCTTGACGTACATCAGCACGTAGTAGCCCTCGGTCTTGTAGTTGATCGCGTAGGCCAGCCTGCGCTTGCCCCACTCATCCACGCGCTCCACTT
>JAAYZL010000155.1 GCA_012514855.1 Clostridiales bacterium | reverse complement strand
TTCGTCCTTCGCTTCCGGTTCCCGTATTCCATGTCCGCCATGCTCTGCTGCTTGTCCATCCCGTTCACTCGCTTTTTTCTCTATTGTACCACCTTACTGCCCGTCATTAAATCAGTGATTACCTAGGGTCTGTTAACATAAGCAAGAGCATCAACAATAAGGGCGAGGAAGAGGAAGGCAAGAAAGAGCACGTCGAGCTTATCGTAGCGAGTAAAGATACGCCTGAAACGCTTGATTCTGCGGAAAAGTCGCTCAACTTGGTTACGGAGCTTATATAACTCCGTGTCATACTTCCACGGGTTTAAGCGGTTGCGTTTGGGAGGAACAACGGGGATATAGCCCAACTCCATGGCCAGAGCGCGGGTATTATCCCCCTCATAAGCCCGATCCATCAACAGATAGGTAGGCTTATTGACATAGCCGCGAGCTTCAAGCAGCTTCCGTCCTTCAGGAGCGTCGCCGTCTTCGCCGGAAGACAAAGCAAACGTCACCGCGTTTCTGTCAGATGCGGCGACCAGATGAACTTTGGTGTTCCAGCCGCCCCGCGACTTTCCGATAGCCTGCTTCCCCCTTTTTTTAACGCGCCCATTCCATCCGGATGCACCTTGATGCTCGTGGAATCCAGCGCAACGATGCTCACGTCAATTCGTATGACGCCGCTTTCCTGCAGCCGCAAAAAGGATCTCTGCAAAACCCCGCTCTTGGCCCATCGACTGATCCGCGTGTAGATGGTATGCCAATGTCCGTATTCTTTCGGCATCGCCCTCCACTTAATGCCGTTTTCAAGAACGTACAGTGCGGCATTCAGCGCATCCAAATTGCTGATTCCGGCGGGCTTCCGGTGTTTCGGAAAGCAATCCTCTATTTCTTTGTATTGCGCTTCTGTCAATCTCTTGCTCCTCAGTATATCATACCCATTCTATGTTAACAAGCCCTAGATCGCCACCTTAAAGCAGACTTCCCTGCGCCCGACGACCGTCTCGTTGTCGTTGCGCAAAAGGATCGGGTTCGGGTGCATCAAATGCTCCTCGGTCTCCCTCGAGAGGCAGCCGAGGTCTCTCAGAATGCTCATGGCGATCAGCGGCCAGTTGTGCTCGGTGCCGTCGGCGACCTTGAACGCGACGCCCAGCCGCTCCTTTTTGAGCCCGAAGCCGTACACGCCGAGCGCGCCGCCCTTCGCGACGATGTTCGGGTCGCAGTTCAAGTACGTGCAGATGTACCCGGTTCCGCGCATCATGTGCGGGTATTGGTGAATTCTCGGAACGAACGCCGCCGCCGCTTTCCGGAGCCCTTCGTTTCGGATCGTGTCCATGCATGCGAGGTTCTTGAACGCGATCGCGATGTTCCTGACGCCGACCGCGAACACCGGCACGCCGCAGCCGTCGACGCCGAGCTCGACTTTGCCCGCCTCGCTCATCTCCATCAAGGTGTCGCGCACCTCGAGCTCCGCGGGCGCGTCCATCCTCCAATAGTCCTCGACCCTCGCGCCGAGCTCGCGCTGCACGAGCATCAGCGCCAGGTGCTTGCCCGCGCAGTTGTGGTAGAATTTGCGGGGAGCCAGCCCCTGCCGGATGCGCTCCTCGTTCGCGGGCGCGTAGCCCGGGACGGCGGGCTTCATCACGAGCATATCCTCGGATAGCCCGGTCTTTTTCGCGATGCTCTCCAGGGCCGCGATGTGGTACGGTTCGCCCGCGTGCGAGCCCGCGAGCAGCACCGTCTCCTCGTCGGTCAGCGCGTATTTTTTGTCGAGGCCGCGCCGGATGACCGGCAGCGCCTGCAGCGGCTTCGAGGCGCTGCGATAGTAGACGACCGCGTCCGGGTCGCCCGCGGCGTAGAGCACTTTCCCGCGCTCGTCCACGACCGCGATGTAGCCATAGTGCGTCAAATCCAGCAGTTCAGAGCGGTATTCCTTCACCAGCGGCACATGCGAAACCATGCGAATTCCCTCCAAAAACTCCGTGTCCGGGACCCTATTAACGATAACACAAATTCCCTGAAAATGCAATTCCCTATTTGACGAAACCCGCCGGATCGGGTATAATGGGTTTGGGGGAATTTTATCGTTAATGGAGGGCGTGATGAAGACAGTTGTTCTGAAAAAGACCGACCCGCTGTTTCTCAAGGAGGTCGACATTGCCCAGGTTCCGATGGGCGCGGGCGACTACCTGTTCCGGCTGCGGATGCTCCGCGAGCGCATGGGCGCGGACGGCATCGACGCGGCCGTCATCGTCGGCGACCGCGAGCACTTCGCGAACATCGAGTATTTCTGCGGCTACGACTGCCGCTTCGAGGAGGGCATGCTCGTCGTGCCGAGGGAGGGAATTCCGACGCTCCTGGTCGGAAACGAGGGCATGTCGTACAGCTTCTGCGTGCCCTATGACATCCGGCGCGCCTATTACCGCAACTTCAGCCTGCAGGGACAGCTCCGCTCGAAGGAGGAGCGGCTCGACATCATCCTCCGCGAGGCCGGCGTGATTCCCGGCGCGACGGTCGGGCTGGTCGGCTTCAAATACTTCCTGCCCGAGTACATACCGACCGACCCGAAGCACACGTTCGACGCGCCGCACTACGTCGTCGAGGCGCTGCGAGGGATGGTCGGGTTTGAAAAGGTCGTCAATTACACCGCGGCGCTGACCGGGCTCGACGGCGGCATCCGCCTCCGGGTCTACACCGCGAAGGAGATCGCCGCCGCCGAGGCCGCCGCCGCGCGCAGCGGAAACGTGCTGATCCGGCTTTTGAAGAACCTGAAGCCCGGCATGACCGAGTACGCGCTCAGCGAGTCCGCGCGCGTCGGCTTCGCGCCGCACGCGATGCACCCGCTGGTGAACTTCGGCCCCGAGAGCGTCGCGCTCGGCATCCGCTCCCCCCGCGACGACCGGAAACTGTCGGTCGGCGACGCGTGCGGGCTGTGCTACGGCGTCCGCGGCTCGCTGAGTTCCCGCGTCGGCGTCGCGTCCTACGACGAAAATACGATGCACGAATCGCTCCGGCCGCACCTGTTCTCCTTCTACGGCGCGTTCTTCCGCGCGATGGGCGCGTGGTACGAGGCGCTCAAGGTCGGCGCGGACGGAGACACGCTGCACCACGCGGTGCACGGCCTCCTGGACGGGCCGAATCACCACGTCGAGCTCAACTGCGGCCACTTCACCGGCATGGACGAGTGGGTCAACGCGCTCTCCTACGACGGCTCCATTTACACCGTGCCGGACGGCGCGTACATGCAGGCGGACATCATCTCCTCGATGTCCAATCCGGCGCGCACGGCGATCTGCGAGGACCCGGCGATCGTCGCGGGGCCGGAACTCCGCGCGGCGCTCGAAAGGGAGTATCCGGAGGTCTACGGGCGCATCCGGGCTCGGCAGAGGGCGTTCCGGGAGGCGCTCGGCATCGCTCTCCACGACGACGTGCTGCCGCTCTCGAACATCAACGCCGCGATGTTCCCGTTCATGCTCAATCCCGACGTCGCATTCGCGCTGGAGGAGGCGTAAATCATGGAAAAGAAGCCCCTGTTTCTCGAAATCTGCTGCGGCTCGGCGGAGGACGCGATCGAGGCCCAAAAGGGCGGCGCGCACCGCGTCGAGCTCAACAGCGACCTGTTCCACGGTGGCCTGACGCCGACCATCGGCTCGCTGATCGTCGCGCGGCGGCGCATCGACATCCCGATCATGTGCATGGTGCGCCCGCGCGAGGGCGGGTTCCACTACACGGACGCTGAGTTCGAGGTCATGCTCGAGGACGCGCGCGCGCTCCTCGACCGCGGCGCGGACGGCATCGTGTTCGGCTTCCTCGACAAAGATGGCAAGGTCGACGAAAAGCGCACCGCGCGGATGCTCGAGGTCATCGGCGGCCGCGACAGCGTGTTCCACCGCGCGATCGACGTCGTGCCCGACGCGTTCGAGGCGCTCGACACTCTGATCGATTTGGGTGTGAAGCGCGTGCTGACCAGCGGCCAGCGCCCGACCGTCTTTGAGGGCGCGGACGTGATCCGCCGGATGATCGCGCACGCCGCGGGGCGCATCGAGATACTGCCCGGAGGCGGCATCACGCTCCTTGACGCGAAGCGCTGCCGCGACGCGATCGGCTTCGACGCGATGCACGCGGCGGTGCACCGCGTGGCCTACGACCTGAGCTGCCGGTTCAACACCTCGATCTACTTCGGCGGCGCGATCTACCCGCCCGAGGACCGCTTCCTGATCGCGGACGCGAAAAAAATCGCCGAGCTGTACGCGCGGGCGACGGAGTAAAAACAGGGCCGGGCGAACATTCCGCCCGGCCCTCAGCATTATACCCCCTTCACCGCGAACCCATAGTCGAACAGCCGCTCGGCGTCCGTCCACCGGTTGTACTTCGAGATGCCGCTGTCGAACACGACCGCGATCAGCCGGACGCCGTTTCGCTCCGCCGCGCCCACAAAGCAGTAGCCCGCCGGCGTCGTGAAGCCGGTCTTGCCGCCGAACGCGTCCGCGTCGTAATACTTCGACTTCGCGTTGAAGATGTCGTACCGGCACTCGATCACGCGCTGCTTGCGCACGTTCGTGGCGCTCATCGTATAGCGGCGCGCGCGGAATATCGCCTCGAACGCGGGATTTTGCAGCGCGCGGCGCAGAAGCTCGGCCATGTCCGCGGCGGTCGTGTAGTGGTCGCCGTCGTGGTAGCCGTGCGGATTTGTGTAATGCGTCGAGAGCAAGCCGAGTTCAACTGCGCGCGCGTTCATCCTGTCGACAAACGCCTCGACCGAGCCCGCCGCAATCGCCGCGATCGCGTTCGCCGCGTCGTTGCCCGAGCGGATCATCAGCCCGTAGACCAAATCCTCGTAGGGCAGTTGCTCGCCGACCTGTATCGGAACCCTCGACGAATCGCCCGGAATCTCCGCCGCGGCCGCCGGAACCGTCACGATCTCCGAGAGGTTCGGGTACTCGAGCGCGAGCAGCAGCGTCATGACCTTCGTCGTGCTCGCCGGGTATTTCTTCGCGTAGGCTTCCTTCCCGAACAGCAGCGCGCCCGTGTCCGCGTCGATCAGCGCGCACGCGGAGGCGTAGAGGTTTCCGGGGTTCAGCGCCGCGGCGTTCCCCGCGCCGTACGACTTCGGCGTGTTGATCTTGAAGCCGAGCAGCTCCGAGTACAGGTAGTCCTGCGTGGCGGCGTCCGCCTCGCCGGTCGCGTCGATCCCCGTGACGCCGTTTTCCAAGAGCATCAGCTGGAACGCGCGCACCGCGTCGGCCGTCTTCTGGCCGTAGGAGCCGTCCGCCGCCCCGTACAGGTATCCGAGCTCGATCAGCCTGCGCTGCACCCGCCGCACATAGCCGTTTTTGTCGCCGGGCTTCAGCGGGTACGAGCTGTCCGCGACCGCGTCGTCGTATAGGAGCCTGACCGTGCCCTCGTCCGCGGTTCCGTCGCTCGGGAGCGCGTGGCCCTTCGCCCGGAAGAACGCCTGAAAGTCCCTGACGCCCTCCTGCGTCTTCGGGCCGTAGTCGCCGTCCGGAGAGACGGCCAAAAATCCCAGGTAATAGAGCCTCTCTTGCAGCGCGTAGACCGCCTCGCCCTTCGCGCCGAGCGCCAGCACCTCCGCGCCCGCCGACGCAAACAAAAGCGCGACCGCAACGGCCAGCGCAAAAAAGCGCCTGATCCGGATGTTCAAGACCGCATTCCCCCTCGCCCGGTTGCATCTTTTGTATTGTATCACAACGCGGGGGAATCGGCAAGAAAACCGAAAAAACGACGCTATCTCGTTACCAACTTTTTACAAACCCGCGCGGTATTCGATCGGGGACTTGCGCTGGAGCTTCTTGAATATCTTCGAAAAGTGCGCGACGTCCGCGAAGCCGACCATCTCCGCGACCTCGTGCACCTTCAGCGACGGGTCGCGCAAAAGCGCCTTCGCCTTCTCTACGCGCACCGCGTTGACGATGTCGAAAAAGCTCCTCCCGGTGTGGCGGTTCAGGAGCTTCGACAGGTGCCACTGGCTGACGAACACATTGTCCGCGACCGTCGAAAGGCTCAGCCGGTTCATGTAGTTCCGGTCGATGTAGGAAAGCGCCGCGCGCACGACAAACGCGCTCGCGGGCGACTCCTTCGCCTCCGCCTCCTCCGCCGGGCGCTCGGGAATCTGCGTGGCCATCGCCTCGACGGCCTCGAGGATCTCCTCCATCTTGCTCGGCTTCAAAAGATAGCGGCACACGCCCAAATGCATCGCGCGCTGCGCGTAGTCGAAGTCCCGGAACGCGGTCAAGACGGCGATCTGCATCGACGGGAACTCGCTCTTGAGCGCCGCAATCATCGAAAGCCCGTCCATGTTCGGCATGCGGATGTCGGTGAAAAGGATGTCGGGCCGGCACGCGCGCGCCTTTTGGATGCCCTCGAGCCCGTCGGACGCGGTGTCGAGCACGCGGCAGCCGTACTTTTCCCAGGGGATCACGTTGATGAGCCCCCGGAGGATCAGCTGCTCGTCGTCGACCAGCACCACGCCGTACATGCTCCGCTTCCCTCCTACCCCTTGACCGCGCCGGCGGTCAGCCCCTTGATGATGTTCTTCTGCAGCAGCGCGTATACGATCAATACCGGCACGACCACGACCGTGACCGACGCCGCCATCATGCCGAAGTCGGTTCCGTACTGGCTCGAAATCTCGCGGAGGATCGCGCACACCGGCAGAAGCGCGTTCGAGCGCAGCAGCACCATCTGCAAAAACAGGTCGTTGTAGCTCCAGATGAACGTGAAGATCGCGACCGTCGCGAGCGCCGGCTTGCACATCGGGAGTATGATGCGGAAGAAGATTCCATACGGCCCGCAGCCCTCCATGAACGCGGCCTCTTCCAATTCATACGGCAGCGCGTTGATGAACCCCATCATCACCGTGCACGCGAACGCGAGGTTTCCCGCGCACTGCACGAGGATCACGCCCTCGAGCCTGTCGTAGAGGCCGAAGTCCGACAGCATCCGGTACACCGGCACGATCGTCGCGAACGCCGGGAACATCAGCGCCGCGACGATGAGGCTTCGGATCGCCTTCGCGCCGCGGAACTTCCAGCGCGTGATGCCGAACGCCAGCATCGCCGAGAACAGCGCGACGACGACCATGACGCTGCCGGAGATGATCAGGCTGTTCTTGTAGCCGCGCAAGATGTTGACGTTGCGGTTCGTGAACACGCTCACGTAGTTCGCCCACGTCGGCGACAGCCGGACGGGCGGCGACGCCTCGTCGTAGAGAATCTTCCCGTTGACCGTGTCGTAGGCCTGCAGGTGCTTGGTCGCCTCGTCGGTCGGCACCGTCATGCCGCTCAGCAGGTCCGCGAACGCGCCGCCCACGTTGATCGTCGGCGACTGCTGCGCGCCCTCGTAGACGGGATTGCCGTCCGCGTCGATGAGCAGCTTGTCGTACATGTCGCGGCCGTGCTCGTCCTGCAGAATCCGCTCGCGCACGACCTGCCCGTCCTTATCATACCGAAGAACCTCGCCCGTTGCAAGCGAAAAGGAGTCGTTGACGACGAGGCTCGAGTGCTTGAACGAGTTGTTGACGACCCACATAAACGGGAACACCGTCGTCACCGCCCACAGCGTCAAGAGCATATAGATGACGACCTTGCCCGCCGTCACCCGGGGCTTTTTGATTGTCCGCACGCTGCTCATATTCATGGCCATCACCTCAGCGCCTCGGAATTGCGCGCGATCACGCGGTTCAGAAGCTGCGCGACGGCGACGCCCATCAGCACGATGATCACCGAGATCGTGCTCCCGTAGTCGACGTTCTGGGCGACGAACGCCTGGTTGTGCATGTAGGTGCCCAAAAAGTGCGTCAGCCCGTTCGGCGCGCCGTTTCGGGCGATGACGCTGGGCAGGTCGAACACCTTGATCGCGCCCGTGACCGCGAGCGTCACGCAGGTGATCAATACGTCAGAGATCAGCGGAAGCGTCACGTACCAGATCTTTCGGACGCCGGTCGCGCCGTCGATCGCCGCGGACTCGAAGATTTCCTGCGGGATGCCCGCGAGCCCGGTCAGTATGATCACGAAGTAGAAGCCGATGTACTGCCAGAGCGTCGGGATGACGACCATCGTGTACGCCGTCTCCTTGCTGAGCCACAGCACCCTGTCCATGCCGAGCTTCGCGAGCAGTTGGTTCAGCATGCCGCCGTCGTACTTGTAGAACAGGTTGAACATCAGGCCGATCGCCGTCGCGGAGATCACGATCGGGAAGAAGTACACGACGCGGAAGAGCTGCTGCCC
>JAAYZL010000154.1 GCA_012514855.1 Clostridiales bacterium | reverse complement strand
TTGGAGGTATTCATATTCTTCCTTGGTATTACGCCGTATCTGATTACGCGTATTATATCGCGGATTGCGCGCAGCTTCAAGCCTTTGGGAGGAAAAATATCTCAAAGAGCCCCGGCGATGACGAACCGGCAGGCGCGGGGGAAAGGGGTGGCGCTCCCCAACTACAATAAACGGGCGGGACGAGCATGCCGTTGCGGGGGAACGCGCGGGCGCGCATTCCTTCAAGCCATTTGCCGTGAAAACCTCGGAGAATCCGGCCCTGACGAAGCCAGGCCACCGCGGGACGAGCCCTGCGGTGGCCTGGCGGTTTCCTGGGGTTACGCCTCGATCAGCGTGATGTACTCGGTCTTGACGAAGCCGAGGCTGCCGTCCGACCTCTCCACGTGATACCAGCCGTTGAGCTCGCCGAGAATCTTCACCTGCTGGTTCGCCGAGAGCGTGCCGATGATGGCGCCGTCCATGGCTCCGAGCTCGCGCACGTTCAGCAGCTTGCAGTTGACGACGCCGTACTGGTCCTGGATCGGGGTGATGGTGGTCACCTGCCTCACCTGCGTGGAGACCTTCAGGTACTTGGCCATGATGTAGCCGGTTATGCCGGAGGAGGTCACGACCTTGTAGAATCCGTTGGTCTTGGTCGTGGAGACCAGCGTCACGGTCCAGCCCTTCTTCATGGTCACCAGCTTCTTCGAGGAGGTGGACGCCTTCTGGCGCAGGGCGACGGCGGTCGTGGTCTTGCCGATCTTGACGGTCATGGAGACGGTCGTCGCGACGCCGCCGTTCGAGGGCTGCGCGAGGTAGATGGCCTCGATCCAGCCGACGACTCCGCTGCCGAGCCTCACCTGGTAGAACCCGTTCAGCTTCTCGCTGATGATCGTCAGGCTGGCGCCCCTGTACACGCGGCCGAGCAGCACGCGCGTCGCGGGATCGAAGCCGGAGTACACCGGAGCGCTGATCGCGGTGACGGAGCTCGGGATGTTGACGACCTGCGTGTCGCCCACGAGCGGGATGGACGCGCCGGTGCCCGGATCGATCAGGTACGAGTCATAGCCGCCGGTTCCGTTGGGCACGCCCTTGATGATCTTGCCCTTCGGGAAGTCGGCGTCCTTGGTGACCCTGGAGGCGAGCACGTAGCCGGTGCCCAGGTTGTAGTGGCCGTAGGTGATCTGGAAGTAGCTCCCGGAGGAACCCACGACCATGATCCTGGTGCCCGCGGGCGCGGTCGTGCGGTAGCCGGAGCCGGGGTGCGCCCAGACGGTCGTCTTCGTGTTGATCGCCGCGTTGCTCTCGGTCAGAATGTCGCCGGGGGCCGCGAGCGGCTTCGGATCGGCGTAGCCCGTGATGCGGACGTAGGACTTGTGCACGTAGGCGAGGCCGGTCGGGCTCTTCGCGTACACGATCTCGTACCACTCGCCGTACTGGCCGACGATGGTCACCTTCGTGTTCTTCTTGAACTGCGTGTAGACCTTGCCCTGCAGCGACGCCTTGTTGCGGACGAACAGTCCGCTGACGGTCGTCGCGCCGTAGCGCTTGGCGAAGGGCGCCTTCTCGACGATCAAGGTCAGGCTGTCCTGCGCGCCGGAGTTCTTCGAGGTGGCGTAGATTCTGGTCGTGCCGGTGCCGTTCGCGGAGACGATGCCGAACGCGTCGACGCTGGCGATGTTGGTGTCCGAGCTCGTCCAGAAGATCTCCGGATCGGAGGCGTCGTCCGGGAGCACGGTGGCCCCGAGGATGAACCGCTCGCCGACATGGTAGGTCAACTCCTCAAGCGCCAGCGGGTCCGTGTCGACGCCGTCGAGCGAGTCGATCGTGACGCTGTCGACCGGGGTCAGCACCGTCACCAGGATCGAGGTCTTGACCTCCTTGAACTTGAGGCTCGGGTACTTCGAGTACAGATCCTGAATGTCGTCGGGGATTTTCACCGTCGCCACGAGGTTCACAAAGCCCGGCGACACGGTGTGGACAAATCCGCCGTTGTAGTAGGCGATCTCGTCGTCCTCATCGTCCGGGAGCGGGTTGCCGTCCTCGTCCAGATACGTCCAGATGAAGTCGGTCGTCGCGATCGCCTCCGGGACGAAGGTGAAGCCGACCGGAATCTTCTGGCCGGGGTAGACGCGGATTTCCGCGGCGTCGGCGATGACGCCCGCCGCGAGGTCCACGACCTCGACCGTCACCTGCGCGCGCAGGGCGGTGTTCGCGTTCGGGACGATGTTGATGATGGTCGTTCCGACCTTCTTCGCGGTGATCTGGCCGTAGCTGTCGACCGAGGCGACCGTCGGGTCGGCCGAGGTGTAGACGACCGTCTTGTCCTTCGGCTGGGTCGCCGGGTCGAGCGGGTCGTTGAACTGCAGGTCGTCGGCCAGGTCGTAGCGAAAGGCGTCGCCGACCAACATGCGAATCCTGTCCTTCTTGACGGTAAAGGTGTTGAGCGGCACGAGCACCTCCACCTGGCAGGCGGCCGACGCCTCGTCCGCGGTCCCCTTGAAGATGTAGGCGGTGACCGAGGTGATGCCCGGCGTCACACCGGTGACCTTGCACACCGTCACGCCGTTGACGAGGGAGGTGGTCAGGCTGACAAACGGATCCGCCATCTCGTAGATGACCGGCGGCATCACGGAGCCCTCCGGCAGCAGCGACGGGGTGATCGTGAACCGGTCGCCCACGTAGATGGCCTTCTCATCCGGGTCCACGCTGAGCATCAGCAGGCCGCGGACGACCACCACGTTGATGAGGCCGACGATGTCCGGATCGCTGTTCGACCGAGCCATCGCGACGGTCGTGCCGACGCCGGCCGCGGTCAGGACGCCGGAGATCGGGTCGATCGTGGCCACGTTCGGGTTGACGACGGACCAGGTGACCGACTTGTCGTAGGCGTTCGCGGGCAGCGGCGTCGCGATCAGGCCGATGAGCTGGCCGATGTAGGTCGCGGTCACGGTCTTCGGGTAGCTGGAGCCGACCGCAGCCGGCTGCATGGAATCGACATTGATGGACGTGACCGGCTGCCTGACGGTTATGGTGCAGACCTTTCTGGCGGTCTCCGCGTCGGTCACGACATCGTGGGTCGTCGCCGTCAGCGTGGCGACGCCGGGGACGACGCCGCGCACGGTGAATGTGAGGGCATCGGAATTCGCCTCCTCAACCGCGTCATTGGTGGGGAGTTCCCACTTCAGAACGTCCGTCGAGTCGGCGGGCAAGATGGTCGCGTGGATCGTGGCGGTCTCGCCGGGCCGGATCGCGATGTCGTAGGCGTCGAGCGTCAGGCCCTGCGCGTTCTGCTGGACGGAGACGTAGAGTTTCGCGGATACGCCGTTGTGGGCGTAGGCGTACACCCAGGTATCGCCGACCGCCTGCGCGCGCGCGATGCCGTTTTCGTCGACGGTCAGCACGGCGTCGTTTTCGACGGCCCAGGTGACCCTCGTGTCCGCGACGGGCATCGTGGCGTTGAGGCCGGTGAAGGCGAGCTTCGAGTACAGGTCGTAGCCCGCGCCCACCGCAAGGTTGAGCGCGCCCGTGATGCCGGTGAACGCCAGCGTCTGGACGGGGTTCTTGACGAGCACCGTCGCGCTGCGGGGGAAGGTGTACAGGCCGTTGTCGTATTCGCCGGTGATGATGACCGGATCGGCCGACGGGAAGAGCGCCGTCACCGTGCCGTACTCGTTGACGTTGGCGACGGTCGGGGCGCCGGAGGTGAACTCGATCTTGTCGACGAGCATCGTGTCCGAGGGCACGAGCGTCACGTCGTAGGTAAAGCTCTCGCCGGGGTACAACTCCTTGTAGAGGGGCGACAGCGAGAAGTCGAGCACCGGCTTGACGACGTTCAGGAGGATGGTGTCGGACGCCTCGGAGGAGGCGGACTTCACCACGAGATTCGTCGAGCCGGGGGCGACGAAGGTCACGCGCGCATACTTGCCGAGCGGCGGGATCGGTTCAACCGTCGCGATATGGTCGTCCTCGACGTCCCACAGGAGCGTCATGTCCGAGGCGTTCGCGGGCAGTATGAGGCCGCGGACGACGATCGAGGTGCCCTCGACGGCCGTGAGCTCTTCGCCCGCGGCGAAGGCCGCGCCGCCGATGTCGGCCAGCTCCACGGAGGTCACCGGCCGGAGCACGCGCAACAGACATTGGTCGGTTCCCAGCGGCGCGTCGTCGATCGGGTCGCCCTGGGCGTCGTAGCCCGGGCCGAACAGCGCGACGGTAATCGTGTAGTCTCCGGGGGCGGCGCCCGCGGGCAGAACCAGCAGGCCCTCGACCCATTGCGGGTTGATCGTGTCGGGGCTGTAGCTCCACTCGACGTGGTCGACGACCGCGCCCGCGGGCAGCACCTGATAGGTCAGCGGGAGCGACTCGCCCGGATAGCCCTCGAGGTAGGTGTTGCTGAGCACGATGCCGACGGGCTGTTCGACGACGGTCAGCACGATGGAGTCCGCCGGGCCGTCGGGCGACGTGGCGTACAGCATCGTGACACCGGCCGCCTTCGCGGTCACGTTGCCCAACTGGTCGACCGTGGCGACGGAATCGTCGTCCGTCGACCAGAGAACCGTCGGGTCGTCGGGCGCCGACGGGGTGAGCACGGCGGCGAACTGCCTGATCTCGCCGACCAGCATCTTGGCGTCGCCGGCCGCGGTGGTTTCGCCCGCCAATGTGATCATGACGCCGGTCACCGGATTGGCGACGACGTCGAACTTGAAGTAGAGGCGGTAGCCCTTCGAGGTGTTGGCGTAGACGTACTGGCTCGTGCATGCGGCGAGGCCCGTGATGACGTCGCCCTGGACGCCGAGCACGCTCGGGTTCGCGCTGACCCAGCCGGTGACGACGCCGTGCGTGAGCACGTTGTAGACCGCGGTGTACGAGGTGGGATCGACGACGATCGTCTCGCCGACGCCGATTTCAATCGCCGTGGTGTTCATCGTCAGCCACGTCGGCTCGTTGGACGCGCGCACGGTCACCGTCCGCTTGGTCAGCGCCTGCGCGCGGGTGGGGGTGGTGTCGGCCTGGTACGCCTCGTAGCTCGGGTAGGCGTGCGCGACGACCGTGTAGAGGCCCGCGGCGGTTGCGAGGAACACGTTTTCGTTGATGGTCGCGGCGAGCGGGGGCGTCGGCGCCGGACTGAGCTCATAGAAGATGTAGCCGGCCGGATCGAGAACCGCGGGGATGGTCAGGAATGCGCCGGTCTGCACCTCCAGCGCGCCCGGCGCGGTGAGCTGATAGACCACCACGTCGAAGGTGCAGATGCCGGGCGCCTTCTCCGGATCGAGCTGGTCGTAGCCCTCGACGGTGATCGTCGCGTTTCCGGAGGCGAGCGGCGTCAGATGGCCGTTTTGGTCGACCTTGAGCACCGCGGAATTCGAGGAAGTGTATTTCAGCTGCGGGTTTGCGACGTTCGACAGCACGCCGTCCCTCCAGCACTTGAGCGTGAAGGAGCCGGCCGGGACGAACCTCGGGGCGCCGACCACGAGCTTCTGGATGGTCGCAATGGCGGTCGAATTCATCTCCAGCACCAGATCGCCCTCGCGGTGCGCCTCGAGAACCGCGGTGAGCGTGTACGGCGCGAGCGCCGGGCTTCCGTTGACGGTCGGCGGGGTCACGGCCAGCGTGACCGTCAGCGGCGCGGCGGTGTACAGCGTATCCGCCGTGCCCACCTCGGCCGAGGTGCCCGCGGCGCTTCCGTTGATCCACGCGAGGCCCGGGGGAGTCGTCGCTCCCACCGTCCACAGGAAGGTATAGCCGTTCGTCGAGAGCCCGTCGAGGCCCGCGAGCGAGAACGCCGCGGTGTCGCCGGACTCGACGATCCGGGACGCCGGCGAGATGGAGACGTCCGCCTGGCGGATTTTGTCGTACACCTCGACGGCAACGCTTCCCTCGACGCCGTTGACGGTGAGCTTGACGAGGTCGGAGCCGGCGTTCACGCCGAGCACGTTGACGTGCACCTTCGCGGGCACGTACACGGGCTCCTGGTCGTCGCCGCCTCCCGTATAATCGCCGTCCTCGACGCCCGCGATCGCCGGCGCGGAGTTGCCGGTCTGGGACGAGACGCCCAGCGCGGCGCCCTGCATGGAGAGGAGGTCGCGCACCTCGAAGGTGACCTCGGCGGTGTCGCCCTTGAACAGGCGGACGACCGGGGTTTCGGGCGTGACTTCGGTGGGCTCGACGTTGGTCGGAACGCCGGGCTCCTCGGTGACCGTCACCTCAAAGGACGCCGTGAAGCCGCCGTCGGTGACCAGCGTGACCGTGGCATGGCCCGCCTTGAATGCGGTCAGCAGAATCGGCGGGAAATCGCCGTTGCCCTCCTCGGCGTGCACGACGCTCTCGTCGCTGGAGCCGACGCTGCCGAGGTCGTCGTCCGTGTCCGTGGGCTGGAGAGAGTAGTTTACGCTGGCCACGGCGGAGGACTGGCCATAGGGAATGGTGATATTTATGGAAGAGGGCGAGAACACCACGCCGGTCGCCGGCACAAATTCGCTCGCCACTTCCACCTGGATCGTCTTGGTGGGAAGGCCGTTCGAGGTGCGCAGCGTCACGGTCGCCGTGCCGTAGCCGATCGCCGTCAGCGTCACGTCGTGCGTGAGCGGGGCGACTTCCGCGCTGACGACGTCGGAATCGGAGACATCCGCGTACACCGTGATCGAGGAGGGGCTGTTGTAGTTGGCCGGCAGTATGTCCACGGCAACCACGCGGGTTCCGGATGTCATCCTGACCGACTCGGTGCTTACCTGAAGTCCGGTGGCCGGGATGATCTCGTCCCGGACGGTCACGGCGATCGTGCCGGTCTTGCCGTTGCTCGTCGTGACGGTGACCGTCGCCTCGCCGGGCGCATTGCCGGTCAGCGTGACGGTGCCGGTCTGCCCCTCGGCCGTGGTCGGCGAGACCGACACGGCCGCGCTGCTCGACGCGAACGAGACGCCGTCTTCCGCGGGGTCGACGTTTTCCGGATAGATGGCATAACCAACCGTGGTCTGTTTTGAGGTGCTGCCGAACGGAATGACGATTTCGAGGCTCGAGGTCGCGAAGCCCACGCTCTCGGGAACGACGGGCGGCGGGGGCGGGGGCAGCTCCGGCGTGTTGTCCACGACCGTGATCACGACCGTATCGGACAAAATCGTCGACTCGAAGGTCGCGGTCAGCTCGATGGTCGCGGTTCCCGTGCTGTGCAGCTCCACCGGGAAGCTCAAATTGCCCGTGTTGACGCTGCCGACCGAGGCAACCCCCGGATTGTTGGAGGCGACATTGTAAACGATGGTCGGCGTCCCCGTCTTGCCCACCGTGAACTCGATCTGCTTCGGGGTATCGCTGATGTCCAGCGTCAGCGTACCCGGCAGTATGTTCAGGGCCGTCAGCGTACCCGCACTCGGCGGACCCACGACCGTGACGGAGACGGTGTCCGTGCGCACGATGCCGCTGCCCTGCTGCGTCGCCGTCACGGTGATCGTGTCGCTTCCCACGCTGTTGGCCGTCAGGGAAAACTGGGGCGTGCCGCTGATCCGCTCCACTTGCACTGCGCCGGTGCTGCTGGTCGCGGCCAGAGCCGCAGGCGCATACCCTGTCCCCGGCTCCACCGGCTCGAACGAGAGGCTGGCGGTGATGGTGGCGGAGGCCCCCCCGAGTGTCAGCGTCACCGATCCGGGGCTGACGGAGACGCTCTGCAGGTCGCCGGGGGCCGCGAGCGCGGCCGGCATGGCCGTCAGGATCAGCATCACCGCAAGCGCAATGGATAGTCCTCTGCGCAGGAGGCGGCGAACGGGCTTGGTACTCATTGAGTTTTTCATACTTTCCCTCCTCAAAATCCTGATTGGGCCGATCCGGGGCTTCGGGCACGCGTCCCCGGAGCGCAATAGGTAAACAAAAAATGAAATATCCTCACACTTCATCTTACAGGACATATTGATGAAAGAAAATATGCATTGCACGATCGGCACGCGAGATTGCATAATCTACAACAGCGAAAAAAATGCGTTAAAAATGAGCTGCGCGAGGCTGCGAAATGGGCAAAAAGATGGCGGAAATGGCGGATTTCTGTCGAAATTTGACGGAAACCGCCTGGCGTCTTTCGGAAGCCCGGGGCCCCGTCCGGCAGGGCGTATGCGCGGCATTTGCAAAGCGGACGGAATTGTGCTAGGATATGGCTGTCATCCTGGCGAAGCGCAAGGGGGGGCGGCTATAAATGAAGAAACCGATGGAGCGCGACCGGGCTCGCGCGAGAAAGCGGCGCGGCCTTCGGGCCGGCCGGACCGTGTTTTCGATCCTGCTCGCGGCCGTACTGTGCGTGATGGTCGGGTGCGCTTGGGACGCCGTCGGGGGGCGGGGTACGGGCGGTTCCGCCGCGAAGGCCGAGACCGCCGCGACGGCGGCACCCGCTGCGACCGTTCCCGCTCCGGAGGCCCTGGAAACGAACGATCCCGTGGAGGTGCCGACAATGGCGACTGAGCCAGAACCCGCGTTGGAGCCGTCGGAAGAGCCCGCCGAAGTCACGACCGCCGCGTGGCCCGCCCAGCGGTTCCCCGGCGTGCCCGCCTATCCGGGCGAGCTCAGCGTCAGCTATCTCGCGGAGGGCCTCGCGCAGATACTGCTTGAGCCGGGGGACGACGCGGGGTTTGCGGACTATGCCGCGGAGCTCGTCCGGCTCGGGGCGTCCACCCACGTAAACAACGACCGCCTGACCGTGCTCAAGCTGGGCGACGTCGAAATCCAGCTGATCCCGGACGAGGAGGCGCCGGCGATACTGCTCTGCGGCGAAAACGCGATCTTCTGGGACGACCCCGAAGACGTGCTGCCCGCAGGCGGCCGTTTGGTCGCCCGGGAGGAGGGGGAGGACGGGCTCGGCGCGGTGCTGACCTACCGCTGCGTCTCGCTGTCGGGGCTGATGGACTACCTCGACCTGCTGAGGCGCGAGGGCTGGACCCCCACCGCTCCGGCGATTCCTGTGGACGGGGCGCTGTTCGCCACCTATCAGCGGGGCGACCGGGCCATCACCATCGACTACTACGCCAATTCCTCGAACTTCCAGATATTCGTCGGGTCAAGGGCACTCTGACAATCAATCCGAGAAATGCAAGATTGCATTTCTCGGAATTCAGGATTTCTTGTGGCGCTGCGCGCCACGGCCAGAAATCCTGCAAGGAAGCGCGGACATGCCGCGCCCCTCGGCGACGTACATGCCGTCGCCTGCGGATTGAAAATGAAGGGGTTTCGACCCCTTCATCCATCCCCAAGGGAGGAACGGAGTTTGTTGACGGTCTGTACGACAGGACAGCCCCGGTGAAAACCGGGGCTGTCCTGTCGTTGAGAATCTCCGCGATGTTGCGCTCCGCACAATAACCGACGAAAGTCGCTTTGCTCCCTATATCGCCCGCCAGCCCGCGCGCCGCGGATCTTTGGCGGGCGATTTTCGCCTTTCGCCCCGTCCCGCTCCGCGCCCTGAACACGCGCCGGAATTCCAATAACAGACCGGAGTCGTTTTTATCCTAATAACCGACTTCGGTCTTGTCCCCCTCGCAATGCCCGCAGAATCCGGCCGTTTTTTTGAACAAATCGGCCCGCCCGCGCTACTTGTCGGCGAGTATCCGCCCGACGACCGCGTCGGCAAACGCGCGCGTGCCCGAATTGCCCCCGAGGTCGCCGGTCGTGTGTTCGCCCTCCTCTATAATGGAGAGAACCGCGTCCTCGAGCCGCCGCGCGGCCGACTGCTCAGAGAGATAGCGAAGCATCAGCGCCGCGGACAACATAAGCGCCGCGGGATTCGCGACATCCAGCCCCGCAAGCTGGGAGGCGGAGCCGTGCACGGCCTCGAAGATCGCGCAGTTTTGGCCGATGTTTCCGCTGTAGGCGAGGCCGGGCCCGCCGACCAGCCCCGCGCAGAGGTCGGACACGATGTCCCCGTAGAGGTTCGGCATGACCATCACGTCGAACGCGGAGGGAATTTGCACGAGCCGCATGCACGCCGCGTCGACGATCATGTCGTCCGCCCCGATGTCCGGGTATTCGCGCGCGATCTCCTGAAACACGCGCAGAAACAGCCCGTCCGTGCACTTCATGATGTTCGCCTTGTGGACGCAGGTCACCTTTTTGCGCCCGTTTTCGACCGCGTAGTCGAACGCGTAGCGCACGATCCGCTCGCTGCCCTTCCGGGTGATGATCTTGACGCTCTCCGCGGCCACGTCGCCGATCATGTGCTCGATGCCGGCGTACAGGTCCTCCGTGTTTTCGCGCACGACCACGAGGTCGACGTCCGGGAACGGCGTGGCGACGCCGGGGATGTTGCGCGAGGGGCGCACGTTCGCGTAGAGGTCGAGGTCCTTGCGCATGACGACGTTGACGCTGCGGAAGCCCTTGCCGATCGGCGTCGTGATCGGGCCCTTGAGCGCGACGCCGTGGGTGCGGATTGCCTCGACGGTCTCCGGCGGCAGCGGCGTGCCGTGCCTTTCGATCTGCGCCGCGCCCGCCTCGAACGCATGCCAGCATATGCCGACGCCCGTCGCGTCCACCGCGCGCCGCGCGGCCTCGGAAATCTCCGGCCCGATGCCGTCGCCCGGAATCAGTACGATGTCCCTCATTGCGTGTCCGCCCCCTTCGTGAAGTTGATCAGTCCGCCCGCGAGCAGCAGGTCGCGCTGCCGCTCGGAGATCTGCAAAGTGACCTTGACGGCCTTTCCGTCGACGTCGATCATGATTTCCCCCGTCTCGACCGCCCGCCCGACCTGCTCCCGCGCGCCGCGGATGGCAATCTCGGCGCCCTCCGGGAATTCCCCGTCGCTCGTCATCGGCAGAATGCCGTTGTTGATGAGGTTCGCGGCGTGTATGCGCGCGAACGACTTCGCGATCACGCCCTTGATGCCCAGGTACAAGGGGGCCAGCGCGGCGTGCTCGCGGGAGGAGCCCTGCCCGTAGTTCGCGCCCGCCGCGATGAACCCGCCGCCCGCGCGCTTCGCCTTCGCCGGGAACTCCGGGTCCGACGGCGTCAGGCAGAACTCCGAGAGGTAGGGGA
>JAAYZL010000153.1 GCA_012514855.1 Clostridiales bacterium | reverse complement strand
GCGCTTCCGGCGCGAGTTCGATGATGATCAAATAAACCCGCGTGCCGTGCCCCAACAGGTCGGCAAGATCTCCCGTATCCGATAGGAAATCCCATCCCTGGGCGCCCGCGATATTGCAGCCGGAATCAAGCACGCATACGATCACCGGCTGTGCCGAGGCGCGCGCAAGCAAAGCGTCCGGGAACGCGAGCGATATGATCGCGATACACATGGCGGCAATGCGCCTCGTCCCCTCATGCTTATACGCGGGGAGGCGGCAAATCCTCCCCGCACACGCTTTTCGCCGAGGCGCGACCATCCGCGCCGTCATTCCTCCCTCACGCCGCCACCCTCGGGCGGCGCAAGCTCCCGCTCCTCCTTGAGCGTAGGCTCCGGCTCCGGTGTGGGCGTAGACTCCGGCTCCGGTTTGGGCGTGAGCTCCGGCGTGGCTTCCGGTTCTCCGCCGTCCGGCGTGAGCGTTGGCTCCAATCCGTCGCCGCTCAATTCCAGCATCATCAAAGGCGCCATCGCCGAGGGAGTGTGTGCATGTAAAGAGATCCGGAGTGCAAAATCAACGGTCGGTATCCGCGGGAACGGACGCTTGCTCTCAACGGAGCAGACTCTTTGGCGAGGGGTCCTTCCGCATCAATAGCGGAAAGGTTCCATGACCTCGACCAAGTTGCCATCGGGATCGCGGACAAACAACCAGTGCCCTTTGTCCGGCCGAACACCGACCCCGATGCAGAATTCCACGCCGTTGCCGCGGAGTTCTTCGGCTAAGGTGGGAACGTCGTCCGCCTCCAACGCGATGTGAGTGATGCCGCGGCGGTTCCATGGAATCTCCTGTGAGGAAAGCTGGTCGCTGAAGCGGAACAGCTCGAGCTGGGCTCCCCCTTTCGGAGCCGAGAGAATCGCCGTATCACAGAGGGTCGTCCTCGGCGGTAGGCGATACAGCGACTCGTTCTTTTCAAAAAACGCCTCGGAAAAGTGCGCTCTTCGCTGGAGCGAGAAACCGAAATTATCGCAATAGAATCGGATTGAGCGCTCCAAATCCTCAACCGTGATCCCAACGTGCGCAATCGCATTGATGCCGTTCATTTCAAATCCTTTCCGGCGTAAAATCACGCCATCTGTCTTAGAATGCCCTTGACGGTCTCGGGATCCATGCCGTATTTTTTGTAAAGTTCACCGCTGGGGCCAAAGCCGGGGTACGTCTCGGGAATGCCCACGCGCACAAACTTCTCCGGCGCGACGCCCGCGTCGACCAGGCAGTCCGCGACGGCGCTGGCGAGCCCGCCGCTTGCGAAGTGATCCTCCCACACGACCATCTTGCCCGTTTTGCGGACGCTGTCGAGCACGAGTTCCCGGTCGAGTGGTTTGATCGACCACATGTCCACCACGCGGACATGCACGCCCTCCCCGTCGAGCTCCGCCGCGAGGCGGATCGCATCCCTGACGGGGCCGCCGTGCACGAGCAGCGTCGTGTCGCCACCCTCGTGCGCAAGGATGCCCCTTCCCAGTTCGAAGGGCACCGAGCCGGGCTCGTATATTACGGGATCGGCCTTGGCCATGGTCAGGCGGAGAAACATCGGACCCGCGGCGGTTTCGGACGCGCGCAGCGCCGCGTAGGCCATGAGCGGGTCGCTGATGGAAACCACGCGCATGTTCGCGATCGAGCGCATGATGGCGATGTCCTCGAGCGCGTAGTGCGTCGAGCCGCCTCCGCTGGTCATGCCGCCGACCCAGCCGACGATGCGCACGGGCAGATTCTGGTAGGCGATGGCGGTTCGATTCTGCTCAAAGCAACGCATGGTTACAAACGGCGTCATGCCGACGATATAGGGCACGGCGCCCGAGAGCGCGAGTCCCGCCGCGATGCCGGCGGCATTCTGCTCGGCGATGCCCGTGTCCACGAAGCGGTCGGGATAGCGCTCGATGAAATCCCGGAGATTTCCCCCGCAATCCGAGGTCAGCGCCCAAATGCCGGGGTTGCTCTCGGCCATGTCGCACATCGCCCGGGAGACGACGGCACGGGTGTTCAATATATCGCCGATTTTGTGGTTGTTCATGATGCCGCCCCCCTCTGCAGGTCTCTTTCATGCGCTTCCTTCAGCTCGCGAAGCGCCTGTTCGACCTGCTGCGCGTTCATGTTGCCGGCGTGCCAGTCGATATTGCGCTCCATGAAGGAAACGCCCTTTCCCTTGACGGTGTCGCACACAAGCATTGTCGGCCGATCGCTGGAGGCGGGCGGGAGCCGATCGATCGCGTCCACAATGGCGCTCATGTCATGGCCGTCTATCTCCAGGGCATTCCAGCCGAAGTCGCGCCACTTCTGCGCATAGGGCTCGAGTTTGATAAACCTTTCGTCGGAATAGTGCGTCATGAACTGGCGGTTGCGGTCTACGATTCCCACGAGGTTTCCGAGCCCTCTGCTTCCCGCGTACATGGCGGCCTCCCAGATCACACCCTCGCAGGTCTCGCCGTCGCCCATCATGCAGAAGACGCGATGGCTTTCTCCCCTCTGCCTGGCCATCAGCGCCATGCCGACGGCCATGGAAATCCCCTGGCCCAGAGAACCCGAGGAGCACTCCACGCCCGGAAGATGCACCTTGCACGGGTGCATGCCAAACGCCGTGTCGACCTTGCAGTACGATTCGAGAATTTTGTCAAAATCAAAAAAGCCTCTTAGAGACATGGCGATGTACATGCAGACCGCCGCGTGCCCCTTCGAGAGTACAAAGCGGTCGCGCGAGGGCAGCGCGATGTCTTGGGGATCGACATTCATTCCATAGTGATAGAGTGCGACGAGCACGTCGGTCATCGACATGTCGCCGCCGATGTGTACCGGCCCGTTGTACGCGCCGCACAGGGTAATCAGGCGCACACGCTGCTGATAGGCCAGCTCCTTCAGTCTCCTTACGGTTTCGGGATTTGCCATGGTGCGAATAGCCTCCTTTGTTGCGATTCTCCGCACAAAACACACGGGAGAGGGCCCATGCCAGAGCCGCTCTAAAAAGCAAATGACTGATTGCGTAATCAGAAGGCTGTCACCAGTATATTCGAAATGCACTCCGCTGTCAACCCCCGCGGAAATTTTCCCGCCCTCAGGCGTAAAATTT
>JAAYZL010000152.1 GCA_012514855.1 Clostridiales bacterium | reverse complement strand
TTTTCGTACGCGTCCGACGTGCGCTCGCACGGCGTGTGCGTCGTGTTCGACGGCAAGGTGATCGCCGGCACGCGCGCGCGCAAGATGCGCACGAAGAGCATGAACGCGTTTTCGAGCGTCGACTACCCGGAGCTCGCCGCTCTGCTCGACGGAAAGATTCTCCGCTACTTCTACGAGCCGGAGATGCAGCCGCGCCCGAGCTTTTACCGCGCGCTCAACGACCGCGTGTTCGTCTTGAAGCTGATTCCCGGCATGGGCGCGGAAATCTTCGAGTTCCTGTCGGAGCGCGTCGACGCCCTGATCATCGAGAGCTTCGGCGTCGGCGGCGTGCCCTGCTACGGCGACGAGGATTTTTTGACGGCGATCGAGCGCTGGTGCCGCGCCGGAAAGGCGCTGGTGTTCACGACGCAGGTCCCCTACGAGGGCAGCGACATGGGCGTCTACCAGGTCGGGCTCAAGGTCAAGCAGAAGTACGACGTGATCGAGGCCTACAACATGACGCTCGAGTCGACGGTGACAAAGCTGATGTGGATACTCGCGCAGACCCGCGACCCCCGCCGCGTCCGGGAGATGTTCTACACGCCCGTCGCGCACGACCTGCTGTTTTTCTAGACGCGCAAAAACCTACGCTACAGTTCCATGACCGCCTTGAGCGCCCCCGCGCGGTCGCTGTTGTACGCGGCGACGTCCTCCGCGAAGCGGTCGAGCCGTATCTTGTGCGAGATCATGGCCTTCATGTCGACCATGCCGCTCTTGAGAAGCTCCAGGCACGCCGGGAAGAATAGCGCGGGAACCGCGTTGCTCGCGCGAATCTGGAGCTTTTCGTCGTGGAAATGGCGCATATCGAAGGTGACGAATCGCGTCTCGTTGACGCCGATGCCGATGAAGCCCATGATGCCGCCGACGTTCATCAATTTCATCGCCGCGGGCATCGCGTCGGGCGTCGCGGTCATCAAAATCCTGTCGACGCCGCCCCTGGCGAACGGATACTCGCTCAAATCGCATTTGTCGGTGTGCAGCACCTCGTTCGCGCCCCATTTCAGCGCCAGTTTGTCGCGCGCGTCGCGGCCGGAGCGGTTGACGGCGTAGATCCTTCTTGCACCCAACAGCCTCGCGAGCCGGAGCGCGAACAGCCCGATCGGGCCGATGCCGTAGACGAGCACGTCGTCGCCGAGCTCGACCCCCGCGACCTTCAGGAGGTCGTAGGCGACGCCGAGCGGCTCGATCAGCGCGGCCTCGGCAAACGAAAGGCCGTCGAACTTCACGCAGCACGCCGACGGCACGACCATCTTTTCGGCGAAGCCCATCGTGCCGACGCCGGAGTTGAACATCGAGCGCCCGGTCTTGTCCAAGTCGACCCTCCCGTTTCGGGAGAGGTCGGAAAAGCGGTCGAACGTGCCGCTCTCGAGGCACACGCTGTCGCCGGGTTTCACGTTTTCGACGGCCGCGCCGACCGCCTCGACCACGCCGGCGACCTCGTGGCCGATCGGCTCGAACTCCTCCGCGAGCGCGGCGGTGCGGACGTCCGTGCCGCACAGCCCGCACGCCTTCACGCGGACGAGCACGTCGTGCACGCCCATCCGCGGCACGTCGATCTCGCGCACGTCGAACTGAAACGGCGCCTTCGCGAACACGGATCGCATCTTCATCGCTGCGCCCTTCCCTTGTAGGCGTCCGGGACGACGAGCCCCTCCTTGTTCCACCAGCGCGGCGCGTCGATCGCGGACACGAACGCGATGTTGCCGTAGGGGTTGAACGCGCCGGAGCGCACGATGTACTTCGCCCTCTTCGGCATCTCCGCCATGAATTCCGCGTAGGGCA
>JAAYZL010000151.1 GCA_012514855.1 Clostridiales bacterium | reverse complement strand
GCTGCGACATGACATAGCCGTAGCCCGCGCCCCGGTCATCCGTGTCATAGTAGATGTAGTACCACGGGATGGAATGGTAGAACCAGGTATCGCCCATGTATTCGACAAGTTCGCCCTCGTAGAGCGTACACAACTCCACAGCTTCGTATCCTGGGCCGTTGCGGATGACCGTGTCGCTTTGCACATAGAAAATGATGTCGGCGTGCGCCGCGCCCGAAAGCGCGCCCATCAGAAGCGCCGCGGCCAAAGCCGCCGCAAGGATTCGTCCGGTTCTCATCCCTTTCCCCTCCCCTTGAGAGTGTCTCCAAATGTCCGCGCGGCGGGGAATTTTTCGCCGGAAAGCCCCCCCGCCGCTTCCTTCCGCCTTAGGTCAATACGGCCCCGTGGGCTTCGGCGTCATGACATACAAGTAGGTGATGAGGCGAATGGTCGGCCAGGGCCTGGGCGTGGGCGGCCTGGGGGTCACCTCGTGCGAGGGGCTCGGGCTGGGCGTGCGGTTCGGGGTGAACGTGCTGGTCGGCCTGGGCGTCGGCGTGGGCGTGCGCCTCGGCCTGGGCGTGGGTGTGCGCCTATGCCAGGGCGTGGGGGTTTCGTCGTCCCAACCGGGCAGTGAGGGCGTCGGCTCGGGCGTAAAGACGTACTGCTCGGGCTGTGTGGGCCCCGGCGGGACCTCCGGCAAATACCCCGAGGATCCATCCGCGCCCGGTTCTCCCTCTCCCTCCCACAGCAGCACGTATTCCTCGTAGAGCGTCAGGGCCTCCTCCCCGGAGTCGTTGAGCATCACCTCATGCCACAGGCAGGCGTCGCCGTCGCTCGCGAACACCGCCGAGACGGACGCGAAGTGCCCGGTGTAGGAATGGGCCGTGAAGACCCCGCCGGATGTGGACAGGCTCTGGTTGGTCGTCAGCGGGTCGCCCATGAAGCGCAGTATATCCTCCATCGCCATGCCGGGCAGCATTTGCGGGGCGTAGCGCGCGCGCACCTCCGCCTCGCCGAGGGGGAACGCCTCGACGCCCTTGGCGACGAGCATCTGGGAATCGTCGTCGGCGACGGTGAACGAAAACGCGACCCTGCCCGTGGCGTAGCCGCCGTGCGGATACTCATAGGAAAGCGTGCGCAGGCCGCCGCCGGTGTCCTCGCGGGTGGGCAGGCCCATGACCCGGATCACGTCGTCCCCGCTCTGGCCGGGCCGGAGCGTGGCGAACTTCATAAACGCGGTGAACGAGGCGAGCGCGTCGTTCCCGTTCTCGGGGAGGGCCGCGAGGTACCGGGGCGCGCGCGGCGTGACAGCGTCCACGGCGGCCGCCGGCAGCACGATGCCGATGGGCTGGTATTCGCAGCTTTGCACCACGCCGTCCCGCACGACCGCCACCAGCTGGCCGCCGCTGTCGGGCCACAGGCAGACGTCGTAGCGGCCGTCGTCCGTGTTCGGCGCGAGGAAGGACATCCAGAGGTACGGCTCGACGCCCGCCGCCAGGTACAGGTCGGAATACGGCGTGCCGCCCTCGACCACCAGCGCGCTCGCGCTGTCCAGGAGCCGGTGAAAGGCCCCCGGCGAGGACACCTGCTTTTTGAGAATCCGGCCGTCGAGCGCGCTCGCGATGCACTCAAAGTTCAGGGAATTCGCGCGGAACCGGAACACGATGGCGGGCTCCGCGGCGGCGGCCCCGGCGATCGCGCGGTAGACATAGCTGTCCTGACCGTAGACCGCCGTCGGTTCGCCAAAGGCGTCCATCGCGGCCTCGATGGGCTCGCCGAGCGCGATCTCCATGTATTGCTGGAAGGCGCTGTTCCCCGTGGTCGTGAACGATATGGGCGGGAAGGTGGGTGTGGGCAGGGGCTCGCCGCTCCCCGCGAGGGAGCACGCGAGCAGAGCCAACGCAAGGCACATTGGCAGAACAAGCCGGACAAACCGCGAATGACCACTCCTCATGATGGGACCTCCTTTCGGCACTGGCAGGGCAAGCGTCCAGTGTAATCCTAGGGGAAGCCCATTAAATTGCCATTAAACGCGGTCGGGAACGGAGGAGCGGCTTTTGATCCGACGCGGAGGGTCGCCGATTCTCGCGCCGAACGGCTTCGGAACCGGTCCGGTCCACGATGATCTCATATCAAGGAGGAATTAACATTTTGGATTGGTATCACGCCCAAAGCCGGCCTCGCCGCGCGCGCTTTCCCGCGAGGCCGGATGGATCGGATTCCCACGGTCGCTCAGGGCGTCAGGTCGATCCGCACGCCGGGCTTGAGGGTCACGCCGGGCTTGATGCCCATGCTCGGCTTGAAGGTCACGCGCGGCAGGATGCCCGTGCGGAGCCTCAAGGTCGCGCTGGGCTCGACGGTCACGAACGCGAATTCCGTCGTGGCGACGACCGCCTCTTCCGAAAAGTCGGAATTATAGTCCGGCCTGTCCGCGCAAACCGCCCGGACCCTGTATCGGTACGTGGACAGGGGCTCGACGCTCATGTCCGGCCAAGATGTGTCGTCGGTTGCGGTGGTGAAACAGGTCTTGCCGCCGCCCGGGTCGGTGCGTTCGATCTCATAGCAGTCGGCGAGATCGGAGTTTTTCGTCCAGCGAAGCTCGACGTACAGCTCGCCGTTCCTTTTCGCCTGCGCCGTCAGATTCGTCGGCGCCTTCATCTTGATCGCCGCGCTTACGTTGGCGGAGGGCCCGGCGAGACCGCCGTTTACGGCCCAGACGGTGAAATTGTACTGTCCCTCCGGCTTCAGGGGGCCTGCGATCGTCACTTCCGCGGAATGGTCGTCGTTTGGCCGCACGGGGATTGTCTCGTCAACCGGATTCAACTGGCGGTCCGCGCCCGTCACGCGGACAAACCAGCCCGTTTCGTAGCTCATCACGTCGTCCCAGCGCAGCGTCACCAGGCCGAGCGCATTGACCTGTGTGACCTCCAGGGATATGGGGGAGAAGGGAGTCTCGTAATGCACCAAGGTCGTCGCCTTGTGGCTCCACGCGCTGGAGGAAGTGAGCTGGTAATACATGATGATGAGATAGGTGTCCTGTTCCGGCAGCGTGAAAAAAACGTCATTTCCGGGGTATATCGGCCTTGTTCTGAGATCCGCCTCCACCTGCATCGCACTGCGCACCGCGGAAATATCAACCCAATAGGGGCTGATCGGGAAATCCCACGTCACCTTGATCTGATTGTCCTCGGTCACGACGGCTTGCAGATTCACCGCCGGGGCTTCCCAATCCAAGACCCCCGCCGATCCGGCCGGGATCGGCAGCAGAGCCGCCGCCAGCATGACACTCAACGCGAATATTCCGACTTTGCGCATCTTCCCCACTTCCTTTCAGGATGCGCCTGTGTTCCGCCCCGTGTTCCCGTCGACTGATCCCGTTCCGGTTTTCCGGCCGCCTCAATGTACACTCCGAAAATAATGTGGACATACACCCGGTATTATCTTGGGGGATGACCATTAAAAAACCATTAAACGCGGTCGGGCAGGGGGAGGCGCCGCTTTGGGAGGCTCGCGCGCCTCCCAACCTCCGGAAATTTACGCGTCGGCCGTGCCCGGTCGCTCGAGAACCTCCTTTGCATAGCGCTGCTTGAACCGCTCGGATACGGCGTCGGCCATGTGATGCCGCCCTGTGCTCCGGTACAGCCGGATCAGCGCCGCGTGCGCGGGTTTGCTGATCGGATCGAGCTTGATGATCCCGAGCAGCACCGCCTCGGCGCCCTCCCAGTCGCGCTCGGAGATCAAAAGCGCCGCCGCCCGGTGCGCCGCTTCGAGGTACATCGCCTGAAAATGCTCGCGGTCGACGGCCGTGTAGTCGTCGTAGACGTCCGTGGGCAAGAGGCCCTCCCCGTACAGATCCAGAAGCTGAAACAGCGCGGCGCGCTCCGAGTGCTGATCCGCCGCCTTCAGCGATTCGAACAGCGCGGAAAAGGCGTCGGTATCGGTTTTGCAGGTCTTTTTCGGGATGTAGAACCCGCGCCTGCTCTCCAAGATGAGCGGCGTCGCGTCCTCGAACGAGATGCCCGCCGAGTTGAGCACCTTGCGGATCTCGCAGATCGCGACGCGCAGCGAGTTCAGCGCGGCCTTCTTCTCGGTGTCCGGCCAGAAGATGCCGGCCAGCCTCTCCCGGGAACAGTGCCGGTTCCGGTTCAGCAGCAGGTATTTGACGATCCCGGCGGCCTTGCGGGTCTTGAAGGAGCCCTCGTCGATGGACGAGGCGCCGGCGGTGATCCTGAGGCCGCCGAACAGCCGCGCCTCGATGTCCTTTTGCGGCGCCTGCAACCCCTGCGCGAACCTCCGGAGAAACGCCTTTGCGGACTTCATCGAGCCGAGCGCGGGCAGCTCGCTCCCGAAGTATTTCCGGACGATCGCCTGGACGTGCGCCGCCTGGATTCCGGCTCCCGCGGCCCGCGCGCACAGCGCGACGAGCGTGGGAAAGTGCAGGTCGTAGACGACCGTATAGCCGTTCTCGGCGCACGAAAGGAGCGCGCGCTTCAGGTACGCGAGGCCCTTTTCGGGATTCCCGATGTCGAAATAGAGCTTCGAGAGGTGCAGCGCGGTACCGGCCGCGGACTGCGCCGCGCCCTTGGCCTCGCTCCTGTCGAGGGAGAACAAAAGGAGCTTCTCCGCCTGCGCGCACTCGCCGCACTCCCGGAGCGCGGCCCCGGCGAGCGACGCGGCCAGGTCGTCGTCGCCCTGCACCGGATGCAGTGCGGCGAGCGCGTCGTAGGCGTCCAGTATCTGTGCGGGAGAGGCGGCGTCGCCCGTCCCCGAGAGCCACAGGTAGTGGTGGAGCCTGCACAGCCCGGCGCGGGCGCCGTTTTCAAACGACAGGTAGTCCCGCCGCGCGCCGCACAGGAAGCGGACCGCGGCCTGCGGATCGTGCGCCAGGTATTTGAGCTGGGCCAGATAGTATTTGCCGTTCGCGCTCGAATAGGGGTGCGCGTGCCGCTCCCCCAGCTCCAGCAGCTCCCGCGCGCGCTCCTCGGCCTCCCGGAACTCGCCCCGGAGCAGATGGACGCGGCTTCGAAGCGACAGCGCGAACGAGCGCCAGTACATGTCGAGCCCCACCAGCGGGGAGGAAAAGAGCTGCTCGAGCAATTTGAGCGCGCCGTCCAGGTCCCCCTGCCGGTGCCGGAGCGCGCATCCGTACAGGTACGTCCCGCATCGCTCCTCCTGATTCAACTCGTCGCCGCGCAGCGCCGAAAACAGCGCCTCTCCCTCCCGGAAATTCTCCGAAAGCGTGGCCCCGGAGAGCGAGAGCAGGTTCAGCGCGCGCCTGCACAGCGCGTCCTCGCCGGCGCCGGGGATGCTTTGCAGCTCCCGCGCGACCCTGATTACGATGTCGAGCCGGTTCTGGTAGACGGACGTCATCATCAGGTGCAGGCAGGCCTGCATGCGCATCGCGTGGTTCCCGGCCGATTCAAAGAGCGTCCGGGCCCTCTCGAGGCAGCGTATCGCGCGGCCGAAGTCCTGCCGCTTGTTCGCGACGCCGTCGTACATCAAAAGGTGCGGATGGTTCTCCCGGTACGCCTCGGGGAAGTGCGCGACGAGCGTCTTGACGGCCTCGACGGCCCCTTCCTCGATCATGCGGCCCGCGTTTTCGCCGACGACGTCGGCCGCCTCGCCGGTCTCCCCGGCGGCCAGGTGGTGCCGGACCGCCCGGTCGTATCGGCCGGCGGCGCGGTAGCACCGGGCGACGTGGCCGTTGAGCGCGCGCAGGCCCGCGGAGCCGAACGCGTCCTGCGCGAGCGCCGCCAGCGCGTTTCTGTACAGCGAGTGGAACCGGTAGACGGCCCCGCCGCCGGTCATCGTCCGGGTCAGAAAGAGGTTCCGGGCCGCGAGCGCGGCGATCCTCTCCTCCGCGTCGGCGATGCCGAACATCCCGGCCGCCTCCTCCGCGCGGAAGTCCTCGAGCAGCGAGAGCTTGAGCAGCGTCCGGAGCGCCTCCCCGTCCTCCTGCCGGAGCGTCCGGGAGGTCAGGCAGTCGAACAGCTCCCCACCGGCGAGCCCGTTGTCAAGAAAGCGCTCCAAATGCGCGCCGCCCGAGGTCTCGAACGCCAGGATGATCATGGCGATCCCGGCGACCCAGCCCTCGGACAGCTCGTGAATCCGCCGGAAGTCGCGATCCCGCGCCGCGCCGCCCAACCTCTGCCGGCAATACGCGCGCGTCTCCTCCTGCGTGAACCTGAGCGCGTCCGCCCCCACCGCCGCGAAATCGCCCGCCAGCGCGCGGTCCTCCTCGAGCCCGGTCGGCTCGCGGGAGATCAGCACGACGCGCACGCAGGGCGGCATGTTCGAGAGCATGTAGCGAACGCACCGGCCGATCCGGGATTGGTTCGCGGCGTGGTGGAAATTGTCCAGCACGAGGCAGACGGGGGCGCGGGCGGGGTCCCTTCCGAAATGCGCCCAGGCGTCGTGGCAGAGCGCGGGGTCGAAGAGCTCGATGTCCTGCGCCGCCCTCGAGAGAAAGCCGGCGCTCTGCAGCGCGCCCGCGCCGTCCGCCTTTTGAAACAGCGAGCCGACGAGGTGCGCCGCGAATACCTGAAACCGGGCGTCCTCCTTTTCCAGCCGGTACCAGCACACCTGCGCGCCCAGCCTGTCGAGCGCGAGCAGCGCGGCCGTGGTCTTGCCGTACCCCGCCGGGGCCACGATCAGCGTGCAGCGGCGCACCGCGATTTCAAGCCGCCTCAACCGCTCCGTGAACATCGCCGCGGCGGGCAATTCGGGCGCGATCAGCTTTGATTCCAGCACCGGAACGCCATCGTAGCCGATCCATTCCATGTCGATCCCACCCTTTCGCAGGGACAAAGCGGGACGGCGGCCATTCCTGAAGGGTGCGGCCGCTCCGCCGCGGGGCGGAGGGCCGGGAAAGCGGGGGGTGGGCGAAAG
>JAAYZL010000150.1 GCA_012514855.1 Clostridiales bacterium | reverse complement strand
TCCCCCGGAGCGGACGATCGCAATGTAGTTGTAGTTAGTGCCCACGACGCCCCGGCCGTCGACCGTCAGCCCGCCGCCGCCGACCAGATGCAGGGTTCCGTAAACGCTGAGCATCACTCCCTCGTGCACGGGGCCGCGCGTTATCCTGTGCGCGCCCGAGGACGTGAGCGTGATGGTCTTGCCGCTTTCAATCTCCGCGGTATCCGTCAGCACAACGTCGTTGAGCAGCGTGATCGTCGCCGTGTCCATTTCGTTCGCCTTGGCTACCGCGTCGGCAAACAGCGCGAAGTCCTCGAAGTCGTCGGCGCCGGCGCCCCATCTGACCCTGGCCACGTCGGTCGCCAGAGTCAACAGGCCGTCTTCGTCCACCTGCCAGAGCAGGTCTTCGCGCGGCTTGATCGCGAAGGCCAGCCGCGTGGGCTCGTCGTAGACCTCGCCCTCCTCAAGCTCCGCGAGAACCCGCACCCCCACCTCATATTTCTCGGGGGTGACGCGCGCGCTGCCGGCAAAGCCCTCGCCCACCGCGATGATGCTCGTTTCCTTCAGAAATAGCTCGTCCCCGATGGCGGCCTCGCCGGACATGGTGATTTCGCCTTCGCTCCCGGCGTACACGCCGGCGCCTTCCATATTCGACGCGTTGTCCGCGGTCGACCCGCCGGACATCGCGAACGTGCCGTTGTTCCATACGCCGCCGCCGAATTGGCCCGCCGAGTTTCCGGCGATCGACCCGCCTTCCATCGCGAACGCGCCGTCGTTGCACACGCCGCCGCCCCAACGCGTCGCATCGTTTCCGGAGATCGTCCCGTCCTCCATGGTGAACTGCCCGAGGTTGAACACGCCGCCGCCGTCGGTCGCGTCGTTGTCCGAGATCTTCCCGCCGGACATCAGGAAGGTAGCCCCATTGACCACGACCACGCCGCCGCCGCCGGTCGCATCGTTGTCCGAGATCGTCCCGCCGGACATCGTGAAGGTTCCGTCGTTGTCGACGTCCACGCCGCCGCCGACGGGCGCATCGTTGCCGGAGATCGTCCCGCCGGACATCGTGAAGGTTCCGCGGTTATGCACGCCGCCGCCGCCGAACTCGCTCGCCGAGTTTCCGGAGATCGTCCCGCCGGTCATCTCGAATGCGCATCCGGTGAAATTGTTGATGAATACGCCGCCGCCGCAACTCGCCGTGTTCCCGGAGATCGAACCGCCGGTCATCGTAAACGTGCCGTTGTAGCTGATGTTCACGCCGCCGCCGTATTCCCCCGAGTTCCCGGAGATCGAACCGCCGTGCATCGTGAACGCGCCATAGGTGAACACGCCGCCGCTGTTCCCGCCGGTGATCCTCGCCCCGTCAAGCATCGTCAGCGCGCCGTTGCTTTCCACGACGGCGCCGCCGCGGTTGCAGCCGTCGAGGGTAAGCGTTCCGCTCCCGCCCAGCGTCAGCGATTTCCCCGGCCACACAGACAGCACGGACCCGGAATCAAAGCCGCCGCGCGAGATGCGGAACGATCCGTCGGCGCGAAGCGTGAGTTCCTTGTCGATCACGAGGGTCTCCTCGAGCGTGATGTCGTCGAGCAGCTCGATCGTCTGGCCGTCCTCCACCGCGTCGACCGCCTCCTCAAGCGTCAGGTACAGCTCGTCCGTCTCCACGATCGCGGCCTCGGGATAGCCGAGCGACCCGAGCAAAAGCGACCCCGACGCGATGAAGTTTCCCGGCTCCGCGAGCGCTACAGGAAACAGAAGCGCGCCGAGCTGTGAAAGCAGCGGCGCCTCTTCCGTTGATTCCGGTTCGGGTTCGGGTTCAATTGCCTCCGGCGCTGCCGGCTCCGGGATGGGGTCGAGCGCGAGCATCCGGTAGTAGAGCCGTATGTTCTCCGCGTCGCTCCTGAATGTGTAGGAAAGCGCGTTCGCGCCGTCGATGTTTGTCCAGTTCGCGTCGTCCGTCGAATACTGCCACTGCCAGATCGCGGACTCGATGTTCTCCGGCACCGCGAACAGCGTGACCTCCTCCCCGATGATCACCGGGTTCGGCTCCGCGTAGATTTCGATGACGGGCACGACCGGCTCGGAAAGCGCTTCTTCGATCGGCGCCTCCGGTTCGTGGCACGGGCAGGCGCAGTCCTCCGGGCACAAGCGCTCGCCGGTTTCCGCGTAGCACGCGCAGACTTCGGATGCCTCGGGTTCGGGCAACGCTTCGGCCTCGTGGCACGGGCAGGCGCAGTCCTCGGCGCAAATCCGCTCACCGACTTCGGTCCGGCATTCGCAGACTCCGGTCGGTATTTCTTCGGTGGGTTCGGGTTCCTCCGCCACGGCGGGCTCGAAGAGAACCTCTTCGAGCGGGAACTCCCCGTCCCAGCACCAGTGGCTGCTCAACCCGTCGGCATAGGATTCGCCCAGCGGCTCCAGATCGCGCGCGCGCGCCCAGCCCGTGAAAATGCCCTCCGAAGTCGCGAACGCGATCGCCAGCGGGTCGTCCTCGCCGTCGCCCTCGCGGTCGTACGCGTAGACGGCGCAGCGCCCGGTCAAGGCGCCGATCTTCTCGCCAAGAGACGCGCTCCTGTACACCGCCGTGCCCGCGTCCGCCTCGGCGTAGCCGCGGGAGAACAACGGGGCGGGAGGCGCTTCGGTCGGCGCTTCGGTTGGCTCCTCCGAGGGTTCCTCGGTGGGTTCCTCCATGGGCTCCTCCGTCGGCTCCTCCGTCGGTTCCTCCGTGGGCTCCTCGGTGGGCTCCTCCGTGGGTTCCTCCGTGGGTTCCTCGGTGGGCTCCTCGGTGGGCTCCTCCGTGGGTTCCTTCGTGGGTTCCTCCGTCGGCTCCTCGGTGGGCTCCTCCGTGGGTTTCTCCGTCGGCACCGGCGGAGTCTCATTCTCCGGCGCCGGGGTCTGCGTAGCGGGGGGCTCGGTCACGTCCGGAACGTCGGAACCCTCCGCCGCCGCGGCAAACTGCCCCAACAGCAGGCACAGCGTCAACAAAATCGCCAGACATCTTTTCTTCACGGGTAGCGCCTCCCTCATATGTCCTTTACGGTCGCCCTTGCCCGGCCGGCGTCTGTGTTCAAAATCGGGGGTCTATGAAATTCTTGCGCGCGTTTGTCGAAAATGTCGGAGGAAATGCGCGAATAGCCGTTCGTCGGAGGAAATTCCGGTTTCTTCCAATAGTATAAGCGATATAGCGCTGCAATGCAATAATTATTTACCGGGATTTCATAAAAAATCGGCGCTTGCCGGGCGGCGAGAGTCCCCGGCGCGCGTTTTTCAAGACGCCGAAGCACCGGAGATTCGCGGCGCTTCGGCGTCTTGGATTTCGGTCGGCCCGATCCTCTCCCGGAAGGCGGGGGTCAGTAGCGGTTGTCGAAGACGCGGGTGGACTTTTTCTCGCTGCGCGGCAATTCGCCCAGCGCCGCGGGAAGCACGATGACGGAAATGCCGATCCGGTTTTTGAATTCGCGCCCGATTTCGGCGGCGGCCTCCGCCGGGTCAAAGCCGGGATTCAGCTCGACGAACAGGCGGCATTCGTCCCTGCCCTTCGTCTGATTCAGCGTGAACTGGTACTCGCTCGAGGCCGAAGGGACGGTTTTCAGCATTTCGTCGATCTGGCTGGGGAAGATGTTGACGCCCTTGACCTTTACCATGTCGTCCGTGCGGCCGGTCAGCGTGTCGATGCGGGGGTAGGGGGAGCCGCAGGCGCAGTCGCCCGGCACGAAGCGCGTCAGGTCGTGGGTGCGGTAGCGGATCAGCGGCGCGCCCTCCTTGCGAAGCGTCGTGATCACGAGCTCCCCGACCTCGCCGTCGGGAACCTGCGCGCCGGTATTGGGGTCGACGATTTCGCAGTAGATGTAGTCGTCCCAGTAGTGCATGCCGCACTCGTGCTCGCAGCTTATGCCGATGCCCGGACCGTAGACCTCCGTCAGCCCGTAGATGTCGTAGAGCTCGACGCCGAGCTCCGACGCGATGCGGCGGCGCATCTTTTCGCCCCAGCGCTCGGAGCCGATGATGCCCTTTTTCAGATGAATCCGGTCGCCGAGGCCGCGCTTCGCGATCTCCTCCGCGAGCAGCAGCGCGTACGAGGACGTGGCGCACAGTACCGTCGAGCGCATGTCCTCCATCATCCGAAGCTGCCGGTCGGTGTTGCCCGGCCCCATCGGAATGACCATCGCGCCGAGCCGCTCCGCGCCGGCCTGGAAGCCGATGCCCGCCGTCCAGAGGCCGTAACCGGGCGTGATATGCACGCGGTCCAGCGCCGTCAGCCCCGCCATCCGGTAGCAGCGCTCGAACATGATCGCCCAGTCGTCGACGTCCCTTCGCGTATAGGGAATGATGACGGGCGTCCCGGTGGTCCCGGAGGACGAGTGGATGCGCACGATTTTCTCCTCGGGCGCCGACATGAGCCCGAGCGGGTAGGCGTCGCGCAGGTCGGCCTTACATGTAAACGGCAGCTTTTCGAAGTCCTCCTGCGACCGGATGCCGTCCGGGTCGACGCCTTCCAGCTTCTTCCGATAGAAGCACGGAGCGGAGGTCAGAGTTTTCAGCTGTTCCCGGATGCAAAGGAATTGGTCTTCGCGCATCTTCACGGTGTGTTCTCCCCTTTCTTTACAGCCTGCGCGCCAAGTCGCAGGGCGCTTTGGTTGGCGGCGGGGTGTTTCCCGCCCGCTTCCTCAAGAATCGCCTCGATTTCCGAAAGGCTGATGCCCAGCGCGCCGCTCCCGGCCGCGGCGCCCAGGAGCGCCATATTGGCCGCGCGTTCGGAGCCGCCGGCGCGGCAAATGGCCTCCACATCCACGGCGTGCAGCTTCGCCCGGGGCTCGATGTAGCCGAGCATCTCGCCCCCGGCGTACCCGCCGCCCATGAGCGACGCGCTGACGGGCCGGATCGCCTTCGTGCTGGCGACGATCGTGCCGCCCGGCTTCAGGTAGCTGAGGCAGCGCACCGCCTCCGCCGGCTCCAGCGCGAGGATCAGGTCGGCCTGTCCGTGGGGGATCATCGGCGAGTGCGACGGGCCGATGCGCACGTGGCTGACCACCGGGCCGCCCCGCTGCGCCATGCCGATGGTCTCCGCCGTGCGCACGGAGAGCCCCCTCGCCATCGCCGCGCACGCGATCAGC
>JAAYZL010000149.1 GCA_012514855.1 Clostridiales bacterium | reverse complement strand
GCGACGACGCTCGCCGCGGCGATCATGTATGAGAGCGCGTCGCCGTGCACGATCGCGCGCGCCTCGCCGGGGAGGTGCAGCCCCTCGAGCGCGTCGATCAAAAACAGCCCGCAGAAGTCCGCCCCGGCCGTTTCCATCGCGCGCCGCGTCGCGTTCAAGATGTTGATCCGGTCGATGGTTTCCGGCGGGATGAAGGCCGTCCGTATGTAATCCGCCGCCGCGACGAGCGACGGGTACAGCGCCTCGCGCTGCTTCTCGCTCAATTTCTTCGAGTCGTCGACGCCGGGGATCAAGCGGCACTCGGGGATCGACACGCACGCGGCGACGACCGGCCCCGCGAGCGGCCCCCGGCCGACCTCGTCGATGCCGGCGATGGGGACGCCGTCGGCCCAGAGCGCGCGCTCGAACTTCGTCAGGCGCAAGAGTTTTTCCGACGCGGTCTCGCGCATGCGCATGCCTATACCTCCGCGCTCTCGAGCGTGACGTTTCCGACCTTGCCGGCGCGGAACTCGTCCAGCACAATGGCGGCGGCGCGCTCGGCGTCGAACCGGCCGCCCGAGAGCAGCCAGCCGCGGCCCCGGCAGGTGGCCTCCAAGAGTTCCTCCGGGTGCTCGAACGGCCCGTCCGGGAGCCTGAACCGCGCTCGGACGAGCTCGGGCCGAAGCTCCATCAGGCGCTGAAGCAGCGAAGCGGCGAGCTCCTCGGTGTCGAGAATCTGGTCGCGCACGGAGCCGAGGTACGCGAGCGACTTCGCGCGATGCTGGTCGTCGAGCCGCGGCGGGAGCATGCCGGGCGTGTCCATGAGCTCGAGGTACGGCCCGATCTTGACCCACTGCTTCGCGCGCGTGACGCCCGGCCGGTCGGAGGTCTTCGCGACCGCCGAGCCTTTGATCCGGTTGATGAACGTCGATTTTCCGACGTTGGGGATGCCGACGACCATGAGCCGCACGGTCTTTTCGATGCCCCGGGCGCGCGCGCGCTCGACCGCGGGCAGCGTGGCCTGCTCGATTTTCGCGAGCATCTCCTTCACGCGGCCGCCGGTCGAGTTGAAGCGCAGAGCCTCGACGCCGTCCTTCCGGAAGCGCTCGAGCCAGCGCGAGGTCTCCCCGTCGTCGGCGAGGTCGGCCTTGTTGAGCACGAGCAGGCGCGCCTTCCCGCGGATCAGAGATCGGAGGTCGGGGTTCGACGTCGCGATCGGCGCGCGCGCGTCGACGAGCTCGATCACCGCGTCGACCGCGCGCAATTGCTCGGCCAGCATCCTGCGGGACTTGGCCATGTGGCCGGGGTACCAGTTGATCGACGGCATAGTCGCCCTCCAAACACAAAAAAAGCCGCGAACGCGGCTTTTTTAAGAATTACCTTTCCTTGACCTTGGCTGCCTTGCCGCTGAGCTCGCGCAAGTAATACAGCTTCGCGCGGCGAACCTTGCCCCTGCGGACCACCATAATGCGATCCAGGCGGGGGGAATGCAGCGGGAACGTGCGCTCGACGCCGACGCCGTAGGACGTGCGGCGGACGGTGAACGTCTCGCGGACAGAGCCGTTGCGGCGGGCGATGACGACGCCCTCAAACGCCTGCAGGCGCTCGCGGGAGCCCTCGACAACCTTTACAAACACGCGAACCGTGTCGCCGACGCGGAACTCGGGGATGTCTGTTCGGAGCTGGGCGCTCTCGATGGAACGGATGATCTCATGCATGGAATGGGCCTCCTTCCTCTCAAGGGCGTTCATAACCGGCCTGCGGCAGCGGACCGCCCGATGTCACAACCCCGATTATACCACAGCGCCCGGTGCTTGGCAAGCAACGAGGATGTAAAATTTCCAAAAGGAGCCCGCGCGGCGGGTGCGACCGCGCGGCGGGTGCGACCGCGCTGCGGTCAATCGGCAAATTCCGCCTTGAGGGCCTCGTACATCGCGTCAAACGGCGCCCTCTCGCCGGTCCAGAGCTCAAAGTTGCGCGCGCCCTGGCAGACGAGCATGCCGAGCCCGGTCACGGGAACGGCGCCGCGCGATTTCGCCTCGTTCAGGAACGCCGTCCACTCGGGGCTGAACACGACGTCGGCGGCGACCATGCCCGGCAGGATCCCGGAATAGTCGACGTCGGGCTTTTCGTCGGAGCCGAGGCCGACCGGCGTCGCGTTGACGAGTATGTCGCACGCGGGGATCTTCGCCGCGCCTTCCCACGGCAGGTACTCGGCCTCCGCGACGGTGTTTTTCAAAATGGCGCCCGCGAGTTCCTCGCCGCGCAGCCGGTCGCGGTTTATGACGGTGATCTTCGCGGCCCCCGCGAGCGCGCACTCGACGCCGATCGCCTTCGCCGCGCCGCCCGCGCCGAGCAAAACGACGTGCTTGCCGGAAAGCTGGACGCCTTGCATCCCGAGCGCCTCGACGAAGCCCTTGCCGTCGGTGTTCTCGCCGATCAGCCGTCCGTTCTCGCGGTAGGCGGTGTTGACCGCGCCGATCGCGCGCGCGGCCTCGGAAATGCCGTCGAGGAACGGGATCACGCGCACCTTGTGCGGCATCGTCAGGTTGAAGCCCTTCATCTGCATAGCGCGCGCGCCGGCGATCGCCGCGCCGAGCGCCTCCGGCAGCACCTTCGCGGTGATGTAGCGGTAGTTGAGGCCGAGCGCCCGGAAGCCGGCCTCCTCCATCGCGCCGGTGGGGTTTTCGTCGACGGGGTCCCCGAACACGCCGGTCAGTTCGGCGCGGTAGTTCTTAGGCATGCGAATTCCTCCTTATGTCCTCGATCAGCGTATCGACGTCCTCCGGGCGCGTCGCCCAGCTCGTGCAGAAGCGAACCGCGGAGCGGCTCTCGTCGACGCGCATCTGATGCGAATAGGTGTACCTGCTTCCGAGCTCGGAAAGAAGCGCGTCCGGCAGGATCGGAAACTGCTGGTTCGTCGGGCTGTCGACGAGGAACGGATACCCGCATCCGGCGAGCGCCTCCTTCAGCCGGAGCGCCAGTTTGACCGCGTGTTCGGAGAGCTCGAAGTACAGCCCGTCGCGCAAGAGCTCCGAAAACTGTATGCCCAGCAGCCGCCCCTTCGCGAGCATGCCGCCCTTTTGCTTTATGATGTAGCGGAAGTCGCGCTTCAATGCCGCGTTCGCGAGGACGACCGCCTCGCCGAACAGCGCGCCAACCTTCGTGCCGCCGATCGTGAACGCGTCCGCGACCGAGGCCAGGAACGGCAGCGTCAGGTCGTTTCCCGGAGCGGCCAGCCCGTAGCCGAGCCGCGCGCCGTCGACGAACATGATCATGTCCCAGCGGTCGCAGACCTCGCGCAGCGCCTGCAATTCCCGCCGGGCATAGATCGTCCCGAGTTCCGTGGGGTTCGAGACGTAGACCGCTCCGGGCATCACGATGTGCTCGTGCGCGTCGTCCGCGAAGTGCAGACGGCAGGTTTCGCCGATCTGCTCGGCGCTGATCTTTCCGTTTTCGTGCGGGAGCGCGAGCACCTTGTGGCCGGTCGCCTCGACCGCGCCGGTCTCGTGCGCGGCGATGTGGCCGGTCTCCGCCGAGAGCACGCCCTGATGCGGCCGGAGCGCCGCCGAGAGAACCGTCAGGTTCGCCTGCGTGCCGACCGTCAGGAAGTGGACGTCGGCGCCGGGAGCCTCGCACAGGCCGCGGATGATGTCGGCGGCCTCGCGGCAGAATTCGTCCTCGCCGTAGCCGGGGGTCTGGGTAAAGTTCGTCCGGGAAAGCCTTTCGAGGATGCGCGGGTGCGCGCCCTCGCCGTAGTCGCAGTTGAAGCGTATCACGAAATCCCTGCCCTTCCGAGTGATTCTCCTATTTTAGCACAATGTTCCGCGAAATACAATGGACGAGATTTTACCCCGAAACGCGTGAAAGCGGCGCGGCCGCGTGGTATAATACACCAAAGGGGTGAAGAAGATGAACGATCTGACAATTTCCGACGCGATCCGTTCCGTCGGCGCGTACGACCGGACGCTCGACCTGTTCGAGAGCCAATATCCGGTGCCGGACGGCATTTCGTATAATTCGCACGTGATTTTGGACGAGAAGTGCGCGGTCATGGACACCGTCGACGCGCGCGAGACGGACGCGTGGCTCAACAACCTCCGCCGCGAGCTCGCCGGGCGGGCGCCGGACTACCTCGTCGTCCACCACATGGAGCCCGACCACGCGGCGAACATCGCGCTGCTCGCGGGGTTGTACCCGGAGATGCGCGTCGTCGCGACCGCGAAGGCGCACGCGCTGATCGGCCAGTTCTTCGATATTGAGCTCGGGGATCGCGCGGTCGCGGTCGGGGAGGGGGATGCGCTCCCGCTCGGAAGGCGCGCGCTGAAATTCCTCACGGCGCCGATGGTTCACTGGCCGGAGGTCATGGTGAGCTACGAGCAGTTTGAAAAGGTGCTGTTCTCCGCCGACGCGTTCGGCAAGTTCGGCGCGCCGGACTTCTCCGACGGGTGGGTCGACGAGGCGCGGCGCTACTACTTCAACATCGTCGGCAAGTACGGCGCACAGGTGGCCGCGCTGCTTAAAAAGGCGTCCTCGCTCGACATCAAGGCGATCTGCCCGCTGCACGGCCCGGTGATTCGGGAGAACCTCCCGTTCTATATCGGAAAATACGACGCGTGGAGCGGCTACCGGCCCGAGGACAAAGGCGTGCTCGTCGCGTGGGCATCGATGCACGGGCACACGGCTTTTGCCGCGAAACGCTTCGCGGAGATGCTTCGGCAGCGGGGCGTCGAAAGCGTCGTCGAGATGGATCTGTCGCGCGCATGGGTCTCGAAGGCAGTCGCAAGCGCGTTCCGCTACGACCGCATGGCCGTGTTCGCGGCGAGCTACGACGCCGGGCTGTTCCCGTCGATGGAGGATTTTTTGCTGCATCTGAAGGCGAAGGCGTACCAGAAGCGCAGGGTCGGCGTCGTCGAAAACGGAAGCTGGGCGCCCGCGGCGGGGAAGCGGATGCGCGCGCTGCTGGAGGAGATGAAGGACGTCGAGATTCTGGAGCCCGCGGTCACGATCCGCTCGTCGATGAAACCCGAGACCGAGCGGGAGCTCGAACGGCTCGCCGACCGGATGTCAAACTGAATCGCGCCTTCTCCGGAGGAGGGCGTGCGCCGCGTAGCCGAGCGCCGTCCCGGCGGTGTTCAGCAGCACGTCGTCGATGTCGGCCGAGCCGGTCCGGAACAGCCACTGCGCAACCTCTATGCCGACCGAGACGGCGAGGCCGAGGAGCGCCGCCCTCGGGAGCGTCCACCCGCGAAAGAGCGCCGGCAGCAGAAAGCCCAGCGGCATGAACCAGAGCGTATTCCCGAGGAAGTGATAGGCAAACGGCCACGCGCCGGCCCGAAACTGCCCGACGGTCATCTTGCCCGGTATCCAGTTGACCGCGCCGCCGGGGTTCAGCGACAGCCCTCCGCGGATCGCGGTGACGTATAAAAGCGCCGCCAGGTAAAACACCGCCGCGAACAGCGCGGCCTCGCGCCCGGGCCGGTCGATGTGCAGCTTCAGCCGGCTCAGCCGGATCAGCGCGTAGACTGCAGACACGCACGCGGCGAACACAAGCGCGTAGCGGACAAGCGCCAGGGTTCTCTCGATGCTCATCGTCCGTCCCCTTCCTCTACGTGTTCCAGAATATCCCCCGGCTGGCACGAGAGCGCGCGGCAGATGCCGTCGAGCGTCGAGAAGCGCACGGCGCGCGCCCGCCCGTTTTTTAAAATCGACAGGTTCGCCATCGTGATCCCGACCCGCTCGGAGAGCTCCGTCATGCTCATCTTGCGCCGGGCAAGCATGACGTCCAGATTGATGACAATCGCCATGCTTCGCCTCCTAAATCGTAAGGTCGTTCTCGTCCTTGAGCTCCGCCGCGCGCCGGATCAGCTGCGACAGCGCGTTCGCGAGCACCGCGACCAGCGCGGACGCCGCCGCGCCCATCAAAAGCAGCAATATCACGGTCGGATGCCGCTGCCGGAACGCGACCAGCCCGGCGGCGCCCACGAGCAGCATCGCGGACATCGTCAGCAGCAGCCGGAAGATCGCGCGCAGCGACTTGACGTTTTCCCGGGAAAACGAGTTGTCCCGGCGAATCTCCTCGCAGACCCTGAAGTATTCGCAAAGCGCCCAGAAGCCCGGCGCCGCCGTGGCCCAGACGTACGCGAGCAGCGGCCAGAACAGGTCCCGATCCGACGGGTAGGCGGCGCGCATCCGAACGCCCAGATGCGGCGCGAGCACGAACGCCACAAAAATCCCGAGCACCCCCGCGACCACCCCGGCCGCCCGCATTCCGTGATCCGGTCGTCTTTTCACAATCATCCCTCCGCATGCGCGGATTGTACCACGCCTCGGCGCGAAAGTCAACATATACTTATTGAAAAACGATACGTCTTTCGAAGTCAAACGTGCTATAATGGGCGGAGACGGAGGGGCGCGCAATAAATTTTTCCTTTTTTCCGGCAACCAATCCGCCGGATGCGCCGTCCTATATTGGTGGAAATGCCTTCCGGGAAAAACGGCTTTCAAAGGGGGATGAGTTCCTTGAAACGGGTTTTGGCCGCGGCGGTGGCGCTGTGCCTGTTGATGACCGGGGCGCTGGCGGAGCCGCCGGCGGAGGCGCCTACGGAGGCGCCGACGGAGGCGCCGACGGAGGCGCCGACGGAGACGCCGACGGAGACGCCGACGGAGACGCCGACGGAGACGCCGACGGAGACGCCGACGGAAACGCCGGCGGAGACCCCGACGGAGACCCCGACGGAAACTCCTACGGAGACGCCGACGGAGACGCCCACGGAGACCCCGGCGGAAGTGCCGACCGACGCGCCGACGCTCGATCCCGCCGGCCTGTCGATGTCCCTTCTGAGCGCCGACCCGACCGGGGAAGCGCCCCCGCCCGAGATTCCCCCGGACGCCGAGGCGTGGATGGTCGACCCGTCGGACGCCGCGAATGTGCTGTTCGGAACGCTCGACGAGCTGCTCCGCGATTTTACCGGGGACACGGAGGCCGTCGTCTACATACGCTCGGACGAGGTGCTGACGGTCTCCGGAAAGCTGCCGGACGACCTGAAAAAGACGGTCTTCCTGCCCGACCCGGACGTCTACGAGGCGGACAAGTTCGAGGTGCGCATGTCCGAAACCGACCCCGGCGCGCTCCGGGCGACGGCGGCGGAGGAGGAGGGCGGGCCGGAATTGCTGCTCTATCTGTGGGTCGAGCAGAAACAGACGTCCGAACCGCCCCCACCCGGAGAGCCGGAGCCGGTCGAGCTCGACATCTTCGTGTCGGCCGAAAACTACGCGCCCGGCGCGTGGTCGAACGTCAAGCCGGTGTTCACGCTCTCGGGCATCCCGGAGGGCGAGGAGGGCTACGGCTACGCGGCGATCGCCTATGACGAGCGCTTCATCGTGCTGTCCGCGGACGCCTTCACCGCGCGCGACGAGGGCAGCTACACGGTGCGCTTCGCGATTCTGGACAGCATCGGCGACGTCCGCGCGCTGTCCTCGAAATATGAATTGAAGCTCGACTACACGAAGCCGAACTACGTCTCCGCCGCGCTCGAGGCCGAGGGCAAGGCGGTGTTTCACGTGTCCTCCGGCGACCCGCTGAGCGGGCTCAACGCCTACTCGGTCGACGGGGGCCTGACGTGGGTGCCAGTCGACGAGGACGGCGTCTACACGCACACCGGCTCGCTCGGGCAGATCTACCCGCCGGGGACGATCCTCGCGCGCGACAACGCCGGAAATATCGCCGAATACCCCGGCGAGTTCGCGATTCCGAAGCCCATCCCCATTCCCGGCGGGGGCGGGGGCGGCGGCGGCGGCGGGGGAGGAAGCGGCGGGACGAAGATCAAGCACACCCCGTCGGACGACGTCGACACGACGCCCTACGACCAGTTGAACCTCGTGCTCTCCGGCGAGCCGATGCACGCGCTCGCGATCGGGGAGGAGGAGCTCCCGCTGACGCTTTCGCTCGACAGCGCGGAGAACCTCGCGATCGGGCCGATGTACCAGCCCGAGTTCACGGCAAGGCTGACCGCCTGGGGCGGCGCGGAGGATGAAGGGGAAGATCATGCTGAAAAAGAGCCCGACACGCTCGTGCTCGAGGCGCTGCCCGACCCGGCAATAAATGGAGCGTACACCTATCTCTGGCAGTTCAACGGCGCGGTGTACCGGATGCTTTTCAACAGCGGCGTCGACTACCTCGTGCTGAAGGCCGGCGACCGCGTCGCGGCGATCTCGACCGCGGGCTTCACCGCCGGAGCCGAGTACATGAAGCTCAAGGCGGGCGGCGTGTCGACCCGGAAATTCGACTACTCCGTGTGGATGGGCGGCTCCACGCTCGATCCCGCGGCGGGAACCATCGTCGTCGAAGCGGCGGTCGAGGGCGAGGTCTGGCCGCTGACGGCGGACGCGGAGCAGCCGATGTACTACTACGACCTGTATTACGGCCCGCCGGAGATGATGGACGTTCCGTTCGGGGCCTGGCAGCGGGAGGAGGAGGGCGCATGAAAAACCTGAGGAGGGCGGTTGTGCTCCTCGTTGCGGCGGCGCTTTTGGTAGGCGTTGCGCACGCGGAGATGGTGTTCGACGGAAAGGTGACCGGCGGCGATCCGGTCAGCGTGCTCGCGCCGTTCGGCGGCATCGTCGACGTGGTCAACGTGCGCGCGGGCGACCGCGTGCATCTTGGAGAGGCGGTCGCGGCACTGCAGACGACGAAGGTCTACGCGTCGGTCGAGGGGACGGTTTCCGGCGTGTTCGGGCGGGAGGGCGACCTGACCGACGGCATCACCGAGCGCTACGGCGCGGTGATGTTCATCGAGCCGACGAACAAGTATACGATCTCCGCGTCGACCGAGAAGGCGTACAATACCAGCGAGAACAAGTTCATACACATCGGCGAGAAGGTGTTCCTCTCCTGTACCGCCGACGGAACGCACAAGGGCACCGGCATCGTGACGACGGTCGAGGCAGAGGGGAAGTACAAGGTCGAGGTGACGGGCGGCGAGTTCTACATGGCCGAGACGGTCGGCATCTTCCGCCGCTCCGACTACGCGCAGTCCTCGCGCATCGGCCGCGGAACGGTCGCGGCGACGGCGCCCGTGCCGATCAAGGGAAGCGGCAGCATCCTCAAGATTCACGTCGAAAACGGCGACTTCGTCGAGCGAGGCGAGCTGCTGTTCGAGACGGTCACCGGCGCGCTCGACGGCCTGTTTGCGCCCGGCAGCGGGATCATCACCGCCGTCGGCGGCATCGTGTCCTCGGTCGACGCGGCGGCGGGCGGCGCGGTCGAGAAGGGCGGGAAGATCATCTCGGTCTATTCGGACGCGTCCACCCAAATCGAGATTCGGGTGCGCGAGTCCGACCTCGGCGCGATCGCGGAGGGCATGCCGGTCATGATCGAGTTCAACTGGGACAACAACCGCGAGACGCGCTTCCCCGGAACCGTGACCGGGATTTCCTACGTCAGCGCGCAGGCGGAGGGGGAGAGCGAACCGAGCTACACCGCCTACATAGCGTTCGAGCCGGACGACAGCGTGCGGCTGGGCATGACGGTGCTCGTGTACGCGCAGGACGAACCCGCCCCCGAACCGGAGGCCGAGGACGAGGGCGCATAGCACAAATTCAAGGAGAACGTTAAAAATGAAGAGACTACTTTCGCTCCTGATCGCGCTGTTTGTCGCGATGGTTCCCTTTTCTGCGCTCGCGGCGCCCGGCGACGCGACGATCCTCCGGCGCGGCGACGAGGGCTTCGACGGCGGCGTGCGCAGCATGGCCTACCTGGATGAAACGCTCTACATGCTCACCTACGACGCGCTGTTCGTGCTCGAACCGGGCGCCGAAGGGCCCGTCCGCTACGCGTGGGACGAGCCGAACTTTCGGACGCCCGACGGCGCGAACCTCGACCGGCAGGCGCTGATCGCCCACGACGGGCAGCTCTACGCGCTGTCTGTCGAGAGCCGCTGGCTGCAGGAGGAAGAGGAGACGGAACTGCTCGGCGCGGCGCTCCGCAAGGTCGTTTTCGGCGAGGACGGCATTGTCCGCGCGGATGTCGCGCTCGAGCTCGACTGGGAGGACATGCTCGAGGACGAGAGCGGCTATTCGTACATCCGCCAGTGCACGCAGCCGTTCGTCCTGGACGGGCTTATGTACTTCACGACCTACGCGAGCCGCGGAACCGTCGTCATGGCCTACGACCTCGGGGACGGCTCCGGCCGCCAGCTCGACCTCGAATTCGACAGCGAGGAATACATAAACGGCCTGTG
>JAAYZL010000148.1 GCA_012514855.1 Clostridiales bacterium | reverse complement strand
CGGCGGACTGTCCGACGAACAGCGCGTAAAGGTGCTGTCGCCGATGATGCTGGTGATGAAGCGTTTTCTGCGCAACAGGCTCGCCATCACCGGGCTTGTGATCCTGATTGTGATGTTCTCCTTCTCGTTCCTGGGCGGGCTTGTGACGCCCTACTCGCAGTCGCAGGTGTTCCGCTATTACGACATGGTCGATCAGGAGTACGCGGGCGCGACGCGCAACGCGGAGCTGCGCTATGTCGTCGCGCCGGGCGAGACATTCTCCCGCGCGGGCTACGCGCAGTTTATCCTCGCGCTCAATCGCGGTGAAGCGACCTTCCAGGCGGGTGACGACAGCTACTCCTACGCGCCCGTCGGCGAGAACAGCTACCGCATCCGCGCGGTGCGCGATGTCGCGTCGGCAACCGGCAAGCGCGGTCTTTTCACCTTCGCGGCAAAGGGCGGCCTCGAGATCACCAAGGAATTTCAGGACGCGTTCCGCGAGGCGTTTCTGGCGGAACAGCCGACGTTTTCGCACGGCGGCGCGGAGTACACCATTGTCCGCGAAGGGCTGACCGCGCGCATAGGCATTGCCGAGGACGTGGCGCTCGCGTCGTACAGCATCTTCGACGCCTATCGCGCGTCCGACAGCGCAGCGGTGTCTTCGTTCGCGTTCCGGCTCGCCGCCGAACAGGCGATGGCTTCGGGGCGCGGGAGCTTCGAAGTCGGCGGCACGACCTACGCGCTCGAGGGGGACCGCGAATCCGCGCTGATCACGGCGCAGGTCGGCGGCGAGCGCGTCGAATTTGCCGCCGTGTCGGAGTGGATAGTCAACGCCATATCGCCCGACGTGTTTTTGACGGTCGACTTCAAACAGGCGCTCTCCGCGGCGCTCTCCGACGGGCGGCGCAGCTTCGCCATGCCGGGGGACGACGGCGGGGAGATCCAGTACAACATGACGCAGACGGCGGGCATCTATTCCGTGCGCACCAAGATGCCGACGCTTCTCAACCTGGCGTATGCAAAGCCCAGCGCGGAGCATCCGCTCGGCACCGACGCCAACGGCATGGATGTCATCACGCGGCTGATGTACGGCGGCAGGGTATCGCTCTTGGTCGGCTTTGTCGTGGTATTCATCGAGATCGTCATCGGCATCATCATCGGCGGCATTTCCGGTTACTTCGGCGGTTGGGCCGATACGATGCTGATGCGGTTTGTGGACCTCTTCAACGCCATCCCCTACTGGCCGATCATGATCATCGCGGGTTCGGTCATGGATACGCTCGAAATCGACCCCTACGCGCGCATATTCCTGCTGATGCTGATACTGGGCATCATGGGCTGGACGGGCATCGCGCGCGTCGTGCGCGGGCAGATACTGTCCCTGCGCGAACAGGACTTCATGGTTGCCACCGAGGCGACCGGCATCCGCGTATCGCGCCGCATCTTCAAGCACCTTGTGCCGAACGTCATACCGCTTCTGATCGTGCAGGCGACGATGAGCCTGGGCGAGATCATCATCATGGAGGCGACGCTTTCGTTCCTGGGGCTGGGCATCAAGCATCCGCTGGCGTCCTGGGGCAGCATCATCAACGCCGCGACGGACATCTTCGTCATGACCAACTTCTGGTTCATCTGGATTCCGGCGGGCCTTCTAATCCTTTTGACGGTGCTGGGATTCAACTTCGCGGGCGACGGTCTGCGCGACGCGTTCGACCCGCGGATGAAAAGGTAGGCGATCGACGATGAAAAAGAACCAGCGCGGCGCAAACTATATTTCCGCCGGCGACTCCCGGCGCATCAGCCGCGAGAACCGCAGGATAACCGACGCCATCGAGAAAAAGCGCAGCCGCAAGCACGTGCCGGAATCGGAGTACCTCACGACCATGCGCGATCCCAGGAACGTCGTCGAGTTCGACAACCTGCACACCTACTTTTTCACCGACATCGGGACCGTCAAGGCGGTCAACGGCGTGTCGTTTGACGTGCCGGAAGGAAAGACCGTGGGCGTGGTCGGCGAATCCGGCTGCGGAAAGAGCGTGACGAGTCTTTCGCTGATGCAGCTGGTGCAGCGCCCACAGGGGCAGGTGGTCGAGGGCGCGATTCGCCTAAACCTCGGCGATCGCGCGGTGGACATCGTCAAGATGCCCGTCAGCGCCATGCAGGAAGTTCGCGGAAATGTCGTTTCGATGATATTTCAGGAGCCAATGACGAGCCTGAATCCGGTATTCCGCATCGGTATACAGCTCGACGAAGTCATCGAGCTCCACAACCCGCGGATGGAGAAGAGCGCCGTCAAGGCGCGCAGCATCGAGATGCTCAATCTGGTTGGCATCGCAAACTCCGAGGGCGTGTACGCAATGTACCCGCATGAGCTCTCCGGCGGCATGCGCCAGCGGGTGATGATCGCCATGGCGCTCGCGTGCGACCCAAAGGTCCTGATCGCGGACGAGCCGACGACGGCGCTGGACGTGACGATACAGGCGCAGATCCTGGACCTTCTCAGAACCCTCAAGGACAAGATCAACGCGTCGATCGTGCTGATCACGCATGACCTCGGCGTCATTGCCGAGATGGCGGACTATGTGGTCGTCATGTATGCCGGGCGCATCGTCGAAAAGGGCACCGCCGAAGAGGTGTTTCTGTCGCCGAGCCACCCCTATACCGTCGGGCTTATGGCGTCCAAGCCCGTCGTCAACAGGGAAGTCGATCGGCTTTACAGCATTCCCGGCTCGGTGCCCAACCCCATCGATATGCCGAACTACTGCTACTTTCGCGACCGCTGCGAGCGGCGCATCGACAAGTGTGAGGGGGCGTATCCGGGCGAATACAAGCGATCGGACACACACTTCGTGTCCTGCTATCTCTACGACGGGGGGGACGAGAGGTGAGCGCAAACCTGCTGGAGGTCAAGAACCTCAAAAAATACTTCCCGATCCGAAGCGGCATGTTCGGTCAGGTAGCCGGAAATGTGCGCGCCGTCGACGGAATCAGCTTCTCCCTCGAGAGCGGCATGACAATGGGGCTGGTCGGCGAATCCGGCTGCGGAAAGACCACAGTCGGAAAGACCATATTGCGGCTCAATGAAAAGACCGGCGGTGAAGTGCTGTTCGAGGGCGTGGAGATCTTCGGCCTCGACCGCCCTGCGCTTCGCAAGCTCAGACCGCGGATGCAGATCATCTTCCAGGACCCGTATTCGAGCCTTTCTCCGCGCCTGCCGGTTGGCGAGATCATCGGCGAAGCGGTGCGCGAGCACAATATCGTGCCCGGCACGGGGCTCGGCGACTACGTCACGCATATCATGCGCGCCTGCGGGCTGCAACCGTATCACAAGGACCGCTATCCGCACGAGTTTTCCGGCGGGCAGCGCCAGAGGATCTGCATCGCGCGCGCCATCGCGCTGAACCCGCGGTTCATCGTCTGCGATGAGCCGGTCAGCGCGCTGGACGTGTCGATACAGGCGCAGATCATCAATCTATTGGAGGATTTGCAGCAGCAGTT
>JAAYZL010000147.1 GCA_012514855.1 Clostridiales bacterium | reverse complement strand
GCCGGCCTTCTGAAATTTCACAATTTCCGGGCGAAGGCCGGGCGGGTAGGCATTTTCCTCCACAAGCGCAAGCGCTTGCTCCCGGAAAATGCGCGAAACCGACGCACATGTCGTCGGTTTCGATTGGACAGGCGGTTCTGCATGCCTTTGCTGGTAGTCTGATCCGGCGGAGCGATCCGCCGGAAATTTTTTATGTGTCGACGACCCGGAAGCCCGCCGCGCGCAGCAGCCGGTTCATGACCGCGAGGCCGACGCCCTCCGGCTCGACGCACTCGCAGAGGATTTGCTCGGCGCCGAGGCGGTCGGCCTCCCGCAGCGCGCGAAACAGCGCCGCCGCCATCGCGCTCTCGTCCTTCCCGAGCGACAGCACGCGCCGATTGCCGTAGCGGGGGACGTTTCCCTCGAGCGCGAGGATGAGCGCCGCGTCCGCGCCGTCGTAGCGGCGGATGATCTCCCCGACCGCGCCGGGCCCGCGGAAGGCCGTGACCTCGCCCGCCGGGGCGTAGTGCCTGTACTTCATGCCGGGGGAGCGCGGTCTTTCGCCTTCCGGAAGCGGCGCGAGCACCGCCGGGTCGAGCTCGCTCGCACCCGCGGCGGCCCTTATCTGCGCGGCCGTCACGAAGCCCGGCCGGAGCACGCGCGGCACGGGACCGACTAGGTCGACGACCGTCGACTCGAGCCCGACCTCGCACGGCCCGCCGTCCAGGATCAGCGGGATGCGCCCGTCCATGTCCTCGAGCACGTCCGCGGCGGTCGTCGGGCTCGGCCTGCCGGAGCGGTTCGCGCTCGGCGCGGCGACCGGCACGCCCGCGAGCCGGATCAATCGGCGCGCGACCGGGTGCGAGGGCATCCGCACCGCGACGGTCGGAAGCCCCGCGGTCGCCCGATCCGGGACGAGCGCGCTCTTCGGGAAGATCAAGGTCAGCGGGCCCGGCCAATGCGCGTCCATCAGCTTTCGCGCGGCGGCGCCCGGCTCCCCCGCGATCAGCGGCAAGAGCTCCGGCACCTCCGCGATGTGCAAAATAAGCGGGTTGTCGCCGGGCCTGCCCTTCGCCTCGAAGATCTTTTCGACCGCCGCCGGGTTCAGCCCGTCCGCGCCGAGGCCGTACACGGTCTCCGTCGGGAAGCCGACGACCTCGCCCGCGCGGATCAGCTCCGCCGCGCGCCGAATCGCCTCGGGCGTCGGGTTTAGAAGCTCCGTGATCATTGCTGCCTCTCCATCCGCGCCGTCTGCTCGGCGAGCGTCAACTGCGAGATGATCTCGTCGAGGTCGCCCTCGAGCACGCCCCCGAGCTTGTAGAGCGTGAGACCTATGCGGTGGTCGGTCACGCGCCCCTGCGGGAAATTGTAGGTGCGGATGCGCTCGGAGCGGTCGCCGGTTCCCACCTGCAGCCGCCTGCGGTCGGAGTACACGTCGGCCTGCCGCTCGCGCTCCATCTCGTACAGCCGGGATTTCAAGACGCGCATCGCCTTCTCGCGGTTCTGAATCTGCGAGCGCTGGTCCTGCGAGGTGACGACCAGACCCGTCGGGATGTGCGTGATGCGCACCGCCGAGTCGGTCCGGTTGACGTGCTGCCCGCCCGCGCCGGACGCGCGGTAGGTGTCGATGCGAAGGTCGGCCGGGCTGATTTCGAGCTCGACGTCCTCGGCCTCCGGAAGCACCGCGACGGTCGCCGTCGACGTGTGGATGCGCCCGGAGCTCTCGGTCACCGGCACGCGCTGCACGCGGTGCACGCCGCTCTCGAACTTCAGCTTCTCGAACACGTTCTTGCCCTGAATCAGCGCGACGCTCTCCTTGAGCCCGCCGAGTTCCGTCGAGCCGTCCTCGATCAGCTCCCACTTCCAGCCCTGCCTGTCGGCGTAGTGCTGGTACATGCGCAGGAGCTCCGCGCCGAACAACCCCGCCTCGTCGCCGCCCGCGCCGGCGCGCACCTCGAGCACGGCGTTCTTGCGGTCGTCCGGGTCCTTCGGAAGCAGCGCCAGCCGCGCCTCCCGAAGCGCCTCGCGGTACTTCGGCTCGAGCTCCTCGAGCTCCTCCCTCGCCATCTCCGCCATGTCGGGGTCCTTGAGAAGCGCCGTCGCCTGTCCGATCTCCTCCGCGATCCCGCGGCAGCGCCGGGCGACCTCGTTCAGCTCCGAGAGCTCGCTGTG
>JAAYZL010000146.1 GCA_012514855.1 Clostridiales bacterium | reverse complement strand
TTTATGCCCCGGCCCTTCCCGCGCGCGTCAGAAACGCGACCGGCGCGGGCGACGCGTTCGCGGCCGCGGTCGCTTGGGCGTGGCTGAACGATTTCCCACTTCGCAGGGCCTGCCTCGTCGGAAACGCGGCCGCCGCGATCGCGGCCGAGTCGGAGGAGACCGTCTCGACCCTCCTGAGCGCAGAGGCGGTCGAACGGAGAATCATGGAGGAACGGAAATGAACGCATATCTGGACATCGCCCCGGAGGTTCGCGCGGCACTTGACGCCGGAAAGCCGGTCGTGGCGCTCGAATCGACGATCATCTCCCACGGCATGCCCTATCCCGAGAACGTCGGGACGGCGCTGAACGTCGAGCGCATCGTCCGCGACAACGGCGCGGTTCCGGCGACGATCGCGGTGATCGGCGGCAGGCTCAAGGCCGGGCTCTCGCGGGACGAGATCGAATATCTCGGCAAAAAGGGGCACGGCGTCGCGAAGGCGTCGCGTCGCGACCTGCCGATACTCGCCGCGAGGGGCGCGGACGGCGCGACGACCGTCGCCACGACGATGATCGTCGCCGCGATGGCCGGCATCCGCGTGTTTGCGACCGGCGGGATCGGCGGCGTGCACCGCGGCGCGGAGCGCACGATGGACATCTCCGCCGACCTCGAGGAGCTCGCGATGACGCCCGTGCTGGTCGTCTGCGCGGGCGCGAAGTCGATCCTCGACCTCGGGCTCACGCTCGAATACCTCGAGACGAAGGGCGTGCCCGTGATCGGCTATGGGACGGAGGAGTTGCCCGCGTTCTACACCCGAAAGAGCGGCTTCAAAGTCGACTATCGGCTCGACGCGCCCGGGGAGATCGCGCGCGCGTTCCACACGAAGCTCGCGATGAACCTTCGCGGCGGCATGCTGGTGACAAACCCGATCCCCGAGGCGTTTTCGATGGACGCGGGCGCGATCGACGCGGCGATCGGGAGCGCCCTCGAGGAGGCCGGGCGGCTCGGCATCCGCGGCAAGGAAGTTACGCCGTATCTGCTCGCGAAGATCAAGGAGCTGACCGGCGGCGACAGCCTCGCCTCGAACATACAGCTCGTCTACAGCAACGCCGCGCTCGCGGCAAAGATCGCCGGGGCGCTCCGCGGCCTTTCGTAACTTGAACGCGCTGCAAAAGCTGCTCCGCTTCGCGCTCGACCTCTTGTTTCCGAGGCGGGCGGTCTGCGTCGGCTGCGGAAGCGCCGTCGGCTGCGACGAGGACTGGCTGTGCGCCGACTGCGCGGAGAGGCTTTGCGGCCACCGGATTGGCGCTCGCCCGCTCCCCGGCCGCTTCCCGATATTCCGCCGCGCGCACGCCTACGCGTACCGCGGCCCGGTTCCGGGGATCGTGCACGCGCTCAAGTACGATTCCGTCTCCGGGCTTGCAAAGCGGATGGCCTCCGACATGGCGGCCGCGTGCGCGGAGCTCGAATTTTCGGATGCGCCCCTCGTCGTGCCGGTTCCGATGCACGCGTTCAGGAAGCGGCGGCGCGGCTACAATCAGGCGGAATTGCTGTCGAAAGAGGTCGCGGGGGCGCTCGGTTTTCCGCACGCGAACGCGCTCCGAAAGCTCCGCGGAACGCGGCAACAGGCGGCCCTTCCCCGCGAGCGGCGCGCCGAAAACCTGCGCGGCTCGGTCGGCGTGCGGCTGCCCGTGGCCGGAAGGGCGGTGCTGCTCGTCGACGACGTATACACGACCGGCGCGACGGCGACCGCGTGCGCGGAGGCGCTGATCCGCGCGGACTGCCG
>JAAYZL010000145.1 GCA_012514855.1 Clostridiales bacterium | reverse complement strand
GTTGTCGTTTCCGTGCTTCGCGTAGTAGTTCGAGTAGTGCGAGTCGCCGCTGTGGTAGAGCGTGCCGCCCGGCGTCGAAAACAGGTAGTTGACCGCGCGCACGTCCATGTCCTGCGGCATCGTGCCCCTGAGCGTGACCTCCGGCGGCACGGTGACGAGCTCCGTCCGGTCGAACGAGTCGAGCGCCTTGATCTCGACGTCCCTGACCGTCACGCTGTCGCCCGGCCGCACGACGGTGCAGCGCCCGGCGGGCACGCCCCACTCGACCCACTTCGCGACGCAGTTCTCCGGGCCGATGAAGCGGGCGTCCGGGCAGTTTTTAAGAACCGCCGCCGCGACGTGCACGTCCATGTGGTCGGAGTGGTCGTGCGTCGCGAGCAGCGCGTCGACGCCCTTCATCGCGAACGGATCGATCACGCAGGGGACGTTGCGCAGGTTCGGCTGCACCTTGAGGCAGCCGATCATCTTCATGTGCTGGTGGCCCTGCTTCATCAGGCCGCTGCCGTGGGACTTTTTGCCGGTGCCGCACCAGAGGTCGGTGACCAGATTCGCGCCGCTCTCGGTCTTGAGCCAGATGCCGGTGCAGCCGAGCCACCACATGGCGAAGGTGCCGGGCCTCACCTCTTCGCGCTCGATCTCCTCGTTGAGCCAGGTTCCCCACTCCGGGAAGGTCCCCAGAATCCAGCTCTCCCTCGTGATGTCCGCAATTTTCGACGCCATTTTATTCATTCCTCCGTTTCGGTTTTTGTCGTCCTCGGCGCGGCGCAACCGGGGCACGCCGCGCGGTAGAGTCTTTCGGTTCGAAGCTTAATATCCCGATACAGCCGCGCCGTCGCCGGGTCGGGGCGGAAGACCTCGCCCTCGTCGCCCATGCGGGCGGCCGCGAGCGCCGTCCGGTAGTCCGAAAACAGCCCGAGCGCGACCGCCGCGGAGACGAATGCGCCCACGGCCGTCGCCTGCGCGTTCCGGTGGCGGACGAGCGTGCGACCGGTCATGTCGCAGAGTATGCGGTTGTAGATCCGGGACTTCGAGAGCCCGCCCGCGACGGCGATCGAGGTCGCGGCGCGGCAGGTCTCGGGCAGCATGTCGACGCTCTTGGCGATCTCCGCGGCGATGCCCTCGTAGAGCGCGCGCACCATGTCGCTCCTGCGCGTGCCCAGCGAGAAGCCCGCGAACACCGCGCGCGCCTCCGGATTCCAGTCGCGCGAGCCGCAGCCCTGGAAGTGCGGCACGACGAACAGGCCGTTCGCGCCGGGCGGCGTCCTTTCCGCGATGCGGTCGACGGCCGCGTAGTCCGGCTGCTCACCCCAGTGTTCGGGGAAGTACTCGCGGATCAGCCAGTCGAGGGCCGAGGCGCTCGCGATGACGTTCATCTCCTGCGTGTACATGCCCGGAATCGCCGCGACGTTGCAGATGACGGACGGGTTTTCGAGAACCGGCCGGTCCGTCAGCGAGATCACGAACGAGCCGGTTCCCGAGTTGACCTCGATCGTCGTGCCGTCCATGACGCCGAGCCCCAGCGCGCCCAACTGCTGGTCGCCGCCGGCGCTCACGACGGGCGTGCCCTCGGCGATGCCGGTCGCTTCGCAGAACGCGCGGTTCACGCGGCCGATCACCGCGCCCTGGTCGCGCAGTTCGCAGAGCTTTTCCTCCCCGATGCCGAACAGGGAGCACATCTCCCGGCTCCATTCAAGCGTGCGGATGTCCATGAGCAGCGTGCGGCTCCCGTAGGTGCGGTCGGTCGCGAACTCGCCGGTCATCAAGTGGATCACGTAGTCCGGCACGATCAGAGCCTTGTGGGCGCGAGCGTACAGCTCCGGCTCGTTTTCCTTCATCCAGATGAGCTTCGTGACCGTGAACACCGTGTTGATCGAGGCGCCGCAGGTGCTGTAGACGAGCTCCTCCGCGCGCGCGAACCGCTGGCAGATGTCGCTGTTGCGCGTGTCCTGCCACATGATGAAGTTGCGAAGCGCATGTCCCTCGCGGTTGACGAGCGTCGGCGCGGAGCGGAAGGCCGTGACGGAGATCGCGTCGACGGACGCCCGGGAGGCGATCGATCCGCAGATCGCGGTCACGCCCCGTTCGTAGACCTCGGGCCGCTGCTCCATCCGCCCCTCCGCCTTGTCGATCAGAAGCGGCGTCTTGACGGCCTCCATGTCGAGCATCGCGCCGTTGGAATCGAAGAGGATTCCCCGCATGCTGGTCGTTCCGATGTCCAGCGTCAGTAAATTCATAGGTCTCCCCCCTCCTCGGCTTCTCATGGACGAAGGTATCACGAATCGCGTGTTTTTTCAAGCCGGAAACCACAGATTGCACAGATGTTCAAATCGCGCGTTGGGAGAAATTGAACAATTGTGCAATGTAATCTGTGCGTGTTGACGAAAATAGCGCCGCTGTGTTATGCTCGTCGCAACGGAAAGCGCCGGAGTTCCGCCGCGCATGCGTCGCAGAGGCGCCCCGGCGCCGAAGAAAAATCACGGAAAGAGGGAAATTGCCATGAAGAGAATCCTTGCCATCCTCGTCGTTCTTGTTCTCTCGCTCGGCGCGACCATTGCCCTGGCCGAAAAGAACCCCTACACGGACGAGCTTCACATCGCGTGGATTCCGACCGCCGCCACCGAGGCGAACTGCACCGCCTGGGGCAACGGCATCAAGCGCGAGGCCGCCTTCTGGGCGAACGTCTCGGTCGACATCTACGACGGCGAGAAGAACGCGGACAAGCAGGTGACGCTGATGAACGACTGCATCGCGCAGGAGTACGACGGCATCATCATCCAGACCTACAACAAGGCGACGCTGACGCCCGCGATCGAGGACGCGGAGGCCGCGGGCATCCCGGTCGTGTGCATCAACATGGCCTCCGAGGCCGTGTGCCACGGGCTGGTTTCGATGACCGACTACGAGGCGGGCGCCGTGATCGCGAACGAGATTGCGGCCGCGCTGAACGGCGAGGGCAACGTCGTCGTCATCCAGGCGACCCCGGGCGCCGCCCGCGGCATCAACCTGGAGGCGGGCTTCCAGGACGCGCTGGCCAACTACCCCGGCATCGTGATCCTCGAGGAGCAGGCCGCCGACTGGAACATGGAGAAGGCCAACACGACGATGGCGAACTTCCTGACCTCCTATCCGGACCAGATCGACGCGGTGTTCGCGCACAACG
>JAAYZL010000144.1 GCA_012514855.1 Clostridiales bacterium | reverse complement strand
GCCGCCGCCGAGGAGAGCTTCCACTTCGATCAGCTCATCGTCACCCGCGCCGGCTGCACAATCTCGAACCACTGCGGCCCGCATACGCTCGGGATACTGTTCATCCGGAAGTAAAAACCTTAAAGGCTGCGGCCGCGCGAACGCGCGGTCGCTGTTTTTGAGGAAAACAACAGGCCGCCGTGCTGCGGAACACGGCGGCCCATCAAAAAAGGAGAGGATCATGAAGAAATATCCTACGGCGCCAGTATACCTCGCAAATGTTGCGTTTCCAACGAATTCGGGTTAAATTCCAATGGAAAACCGGAACATAACAGAACGCGCGGCGGATGTAGCAAAAAACGGCGAAAAACCCGCCGCGCCGCGTTTGACAGCCGGGCGTTCGAATGCTATCATATAGGGCAGAAAAAGGACGGAGGTTCGATCGCATGAAGATTACAAGGACCATCGACCACGCGGTGCTCAAGCCCGCGATGACGCCCGGCGAGGTGAGGGCGGCGATACAGCTTGGCATCGACCACGGCGTGTTCTCCGTGTGCGTGCAGCCGCGGGACATCGCGCTCGCCGCCGAGATGTGCGAGGGCACGGAGACGCTCGTCTCCTGCGTGCTCGACTTCCCGCACGGCTCCGGCGGCGCGCAGGCGAAGCGCGAGGCGGCGAAGGTCTACTGCGCGCTGGGCGCCAGGGAGATCGACATGGTCATGAACTACGGCGCGGCGAAGGGCGGAAGCTGGGATGTGGTCAAGGAGGAGATCCGGGGCGTCGTCGAGGAGGCGCACGCGCGCGGCGTCCTCGTCAAGGTGATCTTCGAGACCTGCGAGCTCAATGAACGGACGATCCGCGAGGGCGTCGACATTTGCGTCGAGGTCGGGGCGGACTTCGTCAAGACCTCGACCGGCTTCGCCGCGGCCGGCGCGACCGTCGAGGCGGTCTCGGCGATGGTCTCGCAGGCGGCCGGGCGGATACAGGTCAAGGCGTCCGGCGGCATCCGCAACATCGGCGACGCCAGGAGATTCCTCGACATGGGCGTCACGCGGCTCGGCGTCGGCTATTCGACGACGGTCGTGCTCGCGAACGAAGAGGGCGAATCGGCAGAGGCATACTGAGCAAAAATCGCGGCGCATCGGAGGCAAGCATGTACAAGATTTTGGAGAAACGCCGGCTGAACGACAGCGTGACGCTGATGCGCGTCGACGCGCCGCTGGTGGCGAAGAAGGCCGGCCCGGGGCAGTTCATCATCCTTCGCATCGACGAAAACGGCGAGAGGATACCGCTGACGATCGCGGCCTACGACCGCGACACCGGCAGCGTGACGATCATCTTCCAGAAGGTGGGCCTCACGACGATCCGGCTCGACGAGAAGGAGGAGGGCGACGAGATTCTGGACTTCGTCGGCCCGCTCGGGCGCGTCAGCCACTTCGAGGACGTGAAGGGCAAGCGCGTCGCGGTAATCGGCGGCGGGCTCGGCATCGCGATCGCGTACCCGCAGGCGGTCGCGCTCGCGAACCTCGGCGCGGAGGTCGACATGATCGTCGGCTTCCGGAACATCGGCCTCGCGATACTTCTCGACGAGCTCAGTGCCGTCGCGAAAAACCTGATCGTCATGACCGACGACGGCTCGAACGGGCACAGGGGCTTCGTGACCGACGCGCTCAGGGAGCGGCTCGACGCGGGCGTCCGGTACGAGCACGTCGTCGCGATCGGCCCGCTCCCGATGATGCGCGCGGTGTCGGAGATGACGCGCCCGCTCGGCGTGCATACCGTCGTCAGCATGAACCCGATCATGATCGACGGCACCGGCATGTGCGGCGGCTGCAGGCTGACCGTCGGCGGGCAGATGAAGTTCGCGTGCGTCGACGGCCCGGAGTTCGACGGGCACCTCGTCGACTTCGACGAGGCGATGAAGCGCGCGAGGATGTACGCGCCGGAGGAGAATTTGAGCAGGGAAAGACACGCCTGCCGAATGGAGGAGGCCGCCAAGCATGTACAATAAGAGCCCGGTCAAATTGCCGGCGCGGGAGCAGGACCCGGTCATAAGGCGCGGAAACTTCAAGGAGGTGTCGCTCGGCTACACGGCGGAGATGGCCGTCGAGGAGGCGTCGCGCTGCCTGAACTGCAGGCACCAGCCGTGCGTCGAGGGCTGCCCGGTCGCCGTGCAGATTCCGAAGTTCATCGGATTGGTCAAGGAGGGCGCGTTCGAAAAGGCGTACGAGGTGATCCGCGAGACGAACAGCCTGCCCGCGATCTGCGGCCGCGTCTGCCCGCAGGAGGTGCAGTGCGAGGCGAAGTGCGTGCGCGCGATCAAGGGCGATCCGGTCGGCATAGGCCGCCTCGAGCGGTTCTGCGCGGACTACGCGATGGCGCGCTCGTGCCCGGTTCCGGAGCTTCAGCCGAAGAACGGCAAGAAAGTCGCGGTCGTCGGCTCCGGCCCCGCGGGGCTGACCTGCGCGGGCGACCTGGCAAGGCTCGGCTACGAGGTGACGATCTTCGAGGCCCTGCACACGCCGGGCGGCGTGCTGATCTACGGCATCCCCGAGTTCCGGCTCCCGAAGCGGCTCGTGAAGCAGGAGATCGAGAGCGTCGAGGCGATGGGCGTGAAGATCGAGCGCAACGTCGTCGTCGGCCGCACGGTGTCGCTGGACGACCTGTTCGACGAGGGCTACGGCGCCGTGTTCGTCGGCTCCGGCGCGGGGCTTCCGAAGTTCCAGAACATCCCGGGCGAGAACCTGAACGGCGTCTATTCCGCGAACGAGTTCCTGACGCGCATCAACTTCATGAAGGCGTACACGTTCCCCGAGAGCGACACGCCGGTGCGCGTCGGCAAGAGGGTGGCCGTCATCGGCGGCGGCAACGTCGCGATGGACGCGGCGCGCTCGGCGCTCAGGCTCGGCGCGGAGGAGGTCCATATCGTCTACCGCAGGGGCGAGAAGGAGATGCCCGCCAGGATCGAGGAGATCCACCACGCCAGGGAGGAGGGCATCATATTCAAGCTGCTGACCGCGCCGACGGAGATTCTCGGCGACGAGAGGGGCTCCGTCCGCGCGATGACCTGCGTCGAGATGGAGCTCGGCGAGCCGGACGCGTCCGGGCGGCGCAGGCCCGTCGTCAAGCCGGGCAGCGAGTTCACGATGGACGTCGACACCGTCGTCGTCGCGATCGGCAACAGCCCGAACCCGCTGATCCGCGACACGACGCCGGGACTCAAGACCGAGAGGTGGGGCGGCATCGTCGTAAACGAATGCGGCGCGACGAGCCGCGAGAACGTCTACGCGGGCGGCGACGCGGTCACCGGCGCCGCGACCGTGATCCTCGCGATGGGCGCGGGCAAGGTCGCCGCGCAGGCGATCCACGAGAAGTTGAGCCAATAGCGGAAAAAGGGGCGCCCCCGAACCGGGGGCGCTTCATGCCGTCAACAAACAGCCGCTTTCCGCGACAAGCGGGGAGTGGCTGTTTGGAAGAGGGCAAAAGCAAGCGGGCAAGCGGAAGAAAGCGGCCGGCGGGAGCGCCATATGCGCCCCCGCCGTTTTTACCGGTGTGTCAGTCGAGAATCTTCAATTCCACGTCGACGGTCAGCTCCTCGTAGTCCGAGCGGCGCGTGCCGTCCTCGTTGTAATAGCGGTAGACCTTGAGCTGCACGCTGTCCCCGAGCTGGCTCTTGTCGATCTCCGCGGTCAGGTCGGTCGCGGTGTAGACGCGCTTTCCGTTGATCGCGGTGATGATGTCGTAGACCTTGAGGCCCGCTTCGTCGGCGGGGGTGCCCTCCTCGACCTTTTCAATCTGCACGCCGGCCGGCGGGTAGCTGCGGATCGGCTCTTCCGGGCCGTCCACGGACTTGACCGTCACGCCCATCCTCGGGCGCACGACCTTGCCGGTGTCGATCAGCTGCGTGATGATGTCCTTCGCGGTGTTGATCGGAATGCAGAAGCCGAGGCCCTCGTAGACCGTCGAGTAGCTCGTCATCATCTTGAGCGTCGGGATGCCGATCAGCTCGCCCTTCGAGTTCAATAGCGCGCCGCCGGAGTTCCCGGCGTTGATCGCCGCGTCGACCTGAATCGTCGACACCGAGCGCCCGAAGTTTCCGGCGTTCACGCCCTCGCGCTGGAGGCCGGAGATGATGCCCGCGGTCACGGTTCCGAACAGAACCTCGTCCCCGCCGGGGTTGCCGATGACGATCGCCAATTCGCCGATTTGCAGCGCGTCGCTGTCGCCCAGCGGAACCGGCGTCGAGCCGGTGGGCGCGGCCTCGGCAAACTTCAGGATCGCGATGTCGGTTCCGTTGTCCTTGCCGACCAGGTCGACGTCCATCACGGTTCCGTCCAGCCACTCGATCTGGTAGCTCTCGCCGCTCTCGACGACGTGGTTGTTCGTCAGGATGTAGCCGCCCTTTCCGCCGTCCAGCGCCTGGATGTAAGTGCCGGAGCCGTAGCCGATCTCCTCGCTGGCGACCTGCCGCGTGCGCGGGTCCCACGTCGCGGCGCTCGTGATGACCTGCACCACCGAGGGCCGGACGTTCGCCGCGATCTCGGGCACCGGGTTCGAGCTCGAGTAGATCGCGTCGAGGCCGGGCACGGTGCTCTCCGCCACGGCGTTCGAGCGCCGGATAAACAGCAGTCCGCCCGCGACGCTCAGTGCAATTGCGATGGTGAGCAAAATGCTCACGCGTTTCATGACCAGATTCCTTTTCATTGTTTCCACCTCTCCTTCTGGGTCTGTGCTTGTAGTATAAACCGGAGTTTCCGAAATCGCATGAACAAACTGTGAACGTTTGGCATTATCCGGATTTTTTTTCGTCCGCGACCGGGAGCGCGAAGCGGAACACCGTCTCGCCGGGCCGGGAATCGACGGAAATGTCGGTTCCGTGCTGCTCGAGTATGCGCTTGACGATCGACAGCCCGAGGCCCGTGCCCATACCGGAAGTATGCGCCTTATCCGCCTTGTAGAAACGGTCGAAGATGAAGGGTAAATCTTCCGCCGCGACGCCCGGCCCGCTGTCCCTGACCCACGCGGAGACGCGCCTTCCCTCGCGCCGCGCGCCGACCGACAGCGTGCCGCCCTCCGGCAGGAATTTCAGCGCGTTGTCGATCAGGTTTCCGATCACCTGCTGTATCCGCTCGGGGTCGGCCTCGACGTAGCTCGGCTCCTCCGGGAAGTCCGCCTCGACGTTCGCGCGCTTTTCGTCGATGCGCGGCTCGAAGCGCAGAAGCGTCCGTCTGACCATCTCGTTCAGGTCGAGCCGTTGGATGTTCAGCGGGAACTTGCCGGACTCGAAGCGCGACAGGTCGAGCAGGTCGTTGACGAGGTTCGTCAGCCGCGCGGTCTCGTCGAGCACGACGCCCATGTACTTCTCGCGGTCCTCCTCCGGGAAGGTGCCGTCGCGAAGCGCCTGCACATAGCCCTGTATGCACGTCAGCGGCGACCGGAGCTCGTGCGACACGCTCGCGACGAAGCTCTTGCGGCTCTCCTCGAGCGTCGAGAGCGCGAACGCCATCTTGTTGATCTCGTCGCCGAGCGCCTCGAGCTCCCCGCCGCAGTGGAGCACGACGCGGCGGTTGAGCTCGCCCCTCGAAAAGTCCCGCACGGCCGCGATCAATTCGTTCAGCGGGCGCGTCTGGCTGCGCGCGAGTATGAACGACAGCGCGACGCCCAGCGCCAGCACGCCCAGGCCCGCGGGCAAGAGCGCCGGCAGCACGTCCGTGAGCTTCACGCGCAGCGCCTCCGTCGAGATGTGCAGAAGCACCGCGCCGACGACGTGCCCCTCGCTGTACGTCCACGGCACGCCGATCGTCACGATCTCGCCGCCCAATTCCGGAAACAGCCCCACGACGCGAATCTCGTCGCCCCGATAGATCGACTGCAGCTGCTGCCCGACCGCCTCGCTCGCCGCGTATTCGGAAGTGTTCCAGCTGCTGTCCAAAATCTGCGCGATGCCGGAGTTGTAGCTGACGATCCAGATGTCGGCGTTGTAGCGGTCGCGAATCTGCATGAGCTTGCGGCGGATGACGAACTGCATCGTCGTGTTCTCGCGCACGAACTGCAGCTGGTTCAGGTGCGACATGTACTCCGCGACCTCGCGCGCCTGCTGCCTGACCTCGCCCTCGTAGGATTCCTGCCGCTGCGCCTGCAAGGTCGCCGCGAGCGTCACCGTGAACAGCGCGACCGTCAAAAGCGTCGCCATCAGAAACGCCGCGAACGTCCGGACGAATATGCCGCCGCGCACCTCACTTCACCTCGAACTTGTAGCCGACGCCCCAGACGGTCTTGATCTGCCAGCCGAGCGCCTCGCCGCCCAGCAGCTTCTCGCGCAGCCGCTTTACGTGCACGTCGACGGTGCGCGAATCCCCGAAGTAGTCGTACCCCCAGACCTGTTCGAGAAGCTGCTCGCGCGTGAACACCATCCCCGGATGGCTCGCGAGGAAGTACAACAGCTCGATCTCCCGCGGCGGCATGTCCAGCGCCTTTCCCATGTAGGTCGCCGTATACTGGCTTATGTTGACGACGAGCCCCGGAAACGCGAGCTCCTTTTCGGGCGCCTCCGCGGCCTGAAAGCGGCGGATGACCGCCTTGATGCGCGCGACCAGCTCCTTCATGTCGAAGGGCTTCACGATGTAGTCGTCCGCGCCGAGCTCGAGCCCGAGCACCT
>JAAYZL010000020.1 GCA_012514855.1 Clostridiales bacterium | reverse complement strand
CCCAAGAGGACGAGAGAATTGGGGTAGGGAGCATGGCCTATCAGAATGATAACGAAATCCTGTTGGAAGGCCGGCGGCTGACCAAGACATACGGCAAAACCGTTGCCGTAAAGAATTTTGACATTACGATTCGCCACGGCGAGATTATCGGCCTGCTGGGGAGCAACGGCGCCGGAAAATCGACGCTTACCCGTCTGATTTCCGGCGTGTCAAAGCCCGACGGCGGAGAGCTGACTTTTGACGGAAAATCCGTTCATTTCGAGGACTTTTCGCCGCGCATCGCGGAGAACCTCGGCATTCGCGTCGTTTATCAGGAATTGTCGCTGTGCACCAACCTGAGGGTGTACGAAAACTTCTTTGTCGAGCTGGAATCGCTGTTCAAGGGGAAGAGGAACTGGCGCAGGGAAGCCATGAAGATGGCGCGGAGCAAGCTCGACGAGATATTCCCCGCCCACGGCGTCGACGTCAACGCCTATCTGGATACCCTGTCCATCGCGCAGATGCAGATGGTGGAGATCGCCCGTGCGCTCTGCGATCCGAAGCTCAAGCTGCTGATTCTGGACGAGCCGACCTCCTCGCTGCCCGCCGAGCAGACGGAGCTCCTGAAGAAGGGGATTCGCAGAATCGCGCGGACGGGCGTCTCGTTCATCTTCATCACGCACCGCCTCAGCGAGGCGATTTCCGTCGTCGATCATATTTACGTCGCCGCGAGCGGCGTGCTGCAGTGGCACGGCGACGTAAGCGAGACAAGCGAGGCGGACCTCATCGCCCGCATGGGCGGCGACGCGCAGAAGGTCGCCAAACTGGTCGGCGAGACGGAGGAGGACGCGGGCCGCTCGGCCCAGAGCGACGTCAGCATCGTCGCGAGGAATCTGGCGCTCATGCCGCAGGTCAAATTGAGTTTCGAATTCAGGGGCGGGGAGATCATCGGCATCGCCGGGCTGGAGGGCAGCGGCCAGCGCGATCTCTTGCATCGGCTGTTTGCCAGCAGGGGCAGGACCGACGGCGCCCTGAGGGTCAGCGGGCGCATGACCTATGTGACCGGCGACCGCAAGAACGAGGGCAATCTGCCGCTCTGGTCGGTTCTGGACAATATCATGATCAACAGCCTGGCGTTTGGCAAGTTGGGAAAGGTCATCTCGACAAAGAATTTGCAGGAAACCGCGAAGAAATGGTACGACAAGCTGGATATCAAGAGCGAGAGCATGCACTCCGGCATCAACAGCCTGTCCGGCGGCAACCAGCAAAAGGTCCTGCTCGCAAGAGCGCTGGTCGCGGACGCGGACATCATCATACTCGACGACCCGACGCGCGGCGTGGACATCAGCACCAAGTACCAGCTGTACGAGATTTTCAGCCGGGCCGCGCACGAGGGAAAGCTGGTCGTCTGGTACAGCTCCGACGACGACGAGTTCCAGTTCTGCTCCCGCGTGTTCGTCATGCGCTATCACCACTTCGTGGCGGAGCTTGAAAAGGGCAGCAATCTGGGCAAGAACGTGATCGTCGAGGCGTCCTTCAAGGGCGAGGAATTCAAGCCCGCCAGGCAGGAAAGGGAAGGCCGGAAGGACAGGACCTTGCGCGCCGGGGGAATCCTGAAGTCCAGCGCGCTGGTGCCGTTTATCGTCATGCTGGTCGTGTACGCGCTGTGCTGCTTCCGCACTCCGCGGGTCTTTTCGATTTTCGGCATCGAGCTGCTGCTCAGCAGCGCGGCCCCGCTGATCCTGCTGGCCATCGGGCAGATGTTCGTCATCGGCTTCAGCCAGTGCGATCTGGGAATCGGCGCGTTCATGGGCGTCATCAATGTGCTGGCGGCCACCTTTCTGAGCAATGCGCCGCACGTCGGCGCGGGCCTGATCCTCCTGATGCTGTTCGCGTATGGCTGCATGGGCCTTGTGATCTATTACAGGAACATTCCCCCGATCATCATGACGCTGGGCGCGTCCTTCATCTGGAAGGGCATCGCGCTGTACGTTCTGCCGTCCGCGGGCGGCTCCGCGCCGCCGTGGCTGACCTACCTGTTCTGGATGGATTACACGATCCCGCCGACCTTGATCGTGATTCTGATCTTTACGATCATCGCCTATGTGTTCTACCGGACCAAGTACGGGGTCGTCATGCAGGGCTTCGGCAACAACACGGCCGCGATGGTTAGAAGCGGCTGGTCCGAACCCCGGTGCTACTTCCTCACCTACGTCATCTCCGGCTTCTGCGCGCTGCTCGGCGGCATGATCATGGCGGGCGTATCCGGCGCGGGCGACGGCAGGGCCGCGGGCGGATATACCATGCTGACCGTCGCGTCCGTCATCATCGGCGGCGGCTACTTCACCGGCGGAAAGGTGACGGTTTGGGGCACGGTCTTCGGCGCGATTACTTTCTCCCTGATTTCTTCTCTCCTGGGCTTTTACAAGGTGCCCACCGAGTTCACGGCCGCGGTCCAGGGAATCATTCTCATTCTGATTCTGGCGTTCAGACTGCTTAAGAGAGGGAAAAAGTAGCTATGAAGAGAAGCTCCATACGCGCGTTCATCGATCGCAACACCTGGATATATGCCGCTGCCGGCTCCCTCGTCATGTGGCTGGCGGTGGGAATCGTATCCAACAACCTGAACCTGCAGTCGCTGGTTACGAATATGTTCTCCGCCTCCTTTTTGGCCCTGGCCGCGCTGGGGCAGATGCTGGTCATCACCAGCGGCAGAGGCGCGATCAACCTGTCGGTTCCCGGGCTTCTGGCGGTCGGCGCCTTTATAAACGTCAACCTGATCGGCAATAAAGAAGGCTTCATTTTGCCCGGAATGCTGCTCGTCGTCGCGTTCGGCGCGGCGGTCGGCGTCGCGCTGGCGCTGTGCGTCATCTACCTCAGGATTCCCGCGATGATCGCGTCCCTGGCAATGAACTACGTGCTTTCGACGGTCGCGCTGATGTTCAACTCGGCGCAGGGGCACGAACAGCTGCACCTGACGGCGACGCTGCAGAGGATCGCCCGCGGGTCGACGCTGGGGATCTACAATGTGGTGTGGATAACCGTCGTCGTCATGGCGCTGATGTACTTTCTCATCCGGCGCACCACCTTCGGCCGCTCGCTGCTGGCGCTCGGCCAGAACTACGACGCCGCGTACTTCGCGGGCATCCGCGTCAAGTTGGTGGAGATACTCTCCTACATCATCTGCTGCGCGCTCGTCGCGCTGACGGGGATGCTGATGGCGAGCCGCGTGGGGGGCGCATTCCTGGGCATGGGCGACGATTACATGCTCAGCACCGTGGGCGCATGCGTCATCGGCGGCACGCTGATCTCCGGCGGCAGGGCTTCCGCCGCGGGAACCGCGCTGGGCGCGCTGTTCCTGACGCTGATCAATACGGCGCTGCAGCTCGCCAGCGCGAGCCAGGGCCTGCAGAACGTCGTCAGCGGCGCGCTGATCGTCCTCGTCATCGTCATCGGCACGCCCTCGCGCAAAAAGGCGATGAAGGTGTAGGGCGGCCGGATGGAATTTTCTATGATCGAGCTGAGCGGCATTTACAAGCGCTACGGAAACATACAGGCCCTGAAGGACCTGTCGATGGTCGTGCGCCCGGGCCGCGCGCTGGGCCTGCTCGGAAAAAACGGCGCCGGCAAGAGCACGGTCATGAACATCCTGGTCGGATGCCTGTGCCAGGACGCGGGGACGGTCAAGATCGATGGCGTGGACATGCGCAAAGATCCGCTCAAGGCCAAGCGCGCGTTCGGGTACCTGCCGGAAAACGCCCCGGTCTATCCGGAGATGACGATCCGCGAATACCTGCTCTTCGCCGCGAGGCTGAATCGGGTGGCCGCGAACCGGCAGAAGGACGCCGTGGATGCGGCGATGGAGCGGCTGCAGCTTGCGGAGCTCGCGAATCGCCTGACCGGGGCGCTCTCCAAGGGCCAGCGGCAGCGCGTGGGGCTCGCGCAGGCGCTGTTTTGCACGGACGCCAGAATTCTCGTGCTGGACGAGCCGACCTCCGGCCTCGATCCCAGCCAGATCGCCCAGTTCCGGGAGATGATCAAGCGCATGCGCGGCGAGTATACCATATTGCTCTCCTCGCATATTCTGGCGGACGTTCGGGACGTGTGCGACGAGATCGCCGTCATCGACTCGGGCAGCATGATCGTCCAGGGGGAAATGGACGCGCTCATCGATCGCTACGCGGCCTATACGACGCTGGAGCTGGTCGTGGAAAAGGATTGCGCGGCGCTGCTTGAGCGCCTGCGCGGGCACGGGGCCGTCCGGTCCGCGCTTCCGGTTGGCAGGACGGCGGAGCCGTATGCGAAGCTGTGCGTGCAAAGCGACCGGGATATCCGGTCGGACGTGTTCCGCGCGGCGGTGGAAACGGGTACGGTGCTTTTGAGCATGACGGCGCCGGAGAGCACGCTGGACAACATCTTCGCGCGCATCACGGGCTCGGGCCGGGAGGGGACATGAGAACGATCTATGCAAGGGAACTGCGCTCCTATTTCGCAACCATGTCGGGTTACGTATTTATCGCCGCGTTCCTCCTATCGACGGGCCTGTTCTTCACGGTCAACAACGTGCTCATGGATTCGGACAGCCTGTCGGCCGTGCTGCTGAGCAATTGCTACATCATGATTCTGATCGTGCCGCCGCTTACGATGCGGCTGTTCGCCGAGGAGCGCCACAGCCGGACGGAGCAGATGTGGCTCTCAGCGCCCATACGGTTGAGCGAGGTCGTGTCGGCGAAGTTTCTGGCCGCGGCGACGGTCTTCGGCGCCGCGCTGGTCGCCTCCCTCGCGTTTCCGGTCCTGCTGATGCTGCTGGGCAGCCATTTCCATCCGGGGGAGGCCGTCGTCGGCTATATCGGCTGCGCGCTCGTGGGAATCTGCCTGATCGCGGTGGGCATGTTCCTGTCCGCGCTGTTTGAAAGCCAGCTCTCCTGCGCGCTCGCGACGGCGGTCGCGATCCTTATGCTGTATCTCGCGGATACGGCGGGCCCGCATATTCCGCTGGAAGGCGTCCGCGAGGCGGTCTGCGGGATAACGCCGTACTACCACCTGCGGCTCTTTCGAATCGGGCTGCTGCTGCCCACCTCCGCGATACGGCTGGTCAGCTTCGCGGCGGTCTTTGTGCTTATGACGATCGTCGCGCTGGACGCGCGGGTTTCAAAGGCGCGCGACAGGCGCCCGGAGGCGAGATGAGCGCGCGTCGTGAGAGAATCGGAAGGCGGACGAGGCACCGGCTCTATGTGCTCTTAATCGTCGCGCTCGCGCTCGCGGCCCTGGTCTTCCTGAACCTGGCCGGGGACCTGCTGGAGAACAAGTTCGGTCTGTCGGCGGACTTTTCGCGCAGCGCGGTGTTTACGCTGTCGGAGGATACGCGCCGGATGCTCTCCAAGCTGAAGGAGGACGTGCTGCTCTACGCGGTGTACGAAAACGACGCCGGGGACGCGACGGTGGAGCAGATGCTCAGGGCGTACGACCGGGCGTCGGAGCATGTGTCGAGCGCCGTCCTGGACCCCGTGGACGACGTGGAGGCGCTGCTTCCCTTTGCCAAGAGCGGCGCGGCGGTCGGTTCGGGCAGCATCGTCGTCTCCGACGCGCGCAGGAGCAGCTTCATCGTGCTGGACTACTACGACTTCTATCTGGTCGGCTCCGGCGGCGTCACGGGCATACAGGGCGAGCAGAGCATCTCGAGCGCCATCCGGCATCTGGGCAACGCGTCGACCTACCGGGCGGTTTTTATGAACGCCCACACGGAGGAGAGCATCTCCTCGGTTCCGGCCTACGCCACCCATCTGATGGCGTCCGGCTACGGGCTGTTTCAATCGGCGGACGTGTTTTCGGAGGCGTTCGGGTCGCTGCTCAACGCGCGGGACGACGTGCTGGTCTTTCTGTCCCCGAGCGGCGATCTGGAGGCCGGGGAGGCGGACGCGCTGATTGCGCATGTGGAAAGGGGCGGTTCCGCGCTGTTCTTCCTGGACTACAGCAGGGGCGTGGACGGCGGACAGGGCATCTCGCTGGTGTTCGACTCCTTCCCGAACTTCGACAGGGTGCTGGCCGCGGCGGGCATGCGGCTTCGGCCGGAGCTCGTGCTGGTGCCGCCCGAGGCCGCCGCGCTCGGCTCGATCACGCGCTTCGGCGCTTCCCCGGCGGAGAACACCTGGCTCACCGGCGGCGCAGTCGCGGACGGCGCCATACTGTCGGAATGCGCGCCCCTTTCCATCGTGGACGCCGGGCGGGCGCAGCCGCTGCTGAAAAGCCCCGATGCCTCGTACACAAAGCGGATCGGGCGGGACCTGGAGGCGCTCGATCGGCAGAGCGGAGACCCGGTCGGTGCGCAGTATGTCGCCGCCTGCGGGAGGATCGGCGAGGGCATGATCGCGGTCGTGGGCACGTCCTCGGTGGTGAAGGCGCACATCGCCGCGGAGGCAAACCGCAGGTTCAGCATCGGGCTTGTCGGCGCGCTGCTGAGGGACGCGGGCAACCCGGTGATCATGCCCGTTTCCACGCAGGACGGAAGCCTGAAGCTCACGTCCGTCGCCCAGCAGATGCTGGTCATCGCGCTCGTGGTCGGCGCGCTTCCGCTGGCGGTTTTGCTGGCGGGCGCGGCGGCGCTCCATCGCAGAAGGGCGCGCAGCGGGAGGGCAAAGCATGATTGAGAGCCGCAAGACGCTGCTTATAATGTCGGCCCTGCTGCTGCTGGCGCTGGGCGTATATCTCGCGCTGGTTCTGATTCCAAAGCCCGAGGGATACCGCCGGTCCCAGGATGAGATCAGCCTTTTGAGCGTCAATCCCGTGGACGTCGCGTCCGCGGAAACGGTGTACGGCGGCGAAGCGCATCGCTATGAACAGACGGATGGCCGGTGGTACCGCGACGGCGCGCCCGCGGACTACGGCGAGACGGATTTGAGGATTACGTGCATCTCCTACCTGTACTCGGACAACCTCGTGTCCGGCGGCGCGGCGGACCTGGGCGTCTACGGCCTGGACGCGCCGGTCGCGGAGGCGTCGTTCGCGACGAAGGCGGGCGAGCGCCATCGCGTGCGGTTCGGCATCGAGACGGTGGATCAGAACTCCAGGTACATGATGGTGGACGATCGGGACGACGTCTATACGGTGCCTTCGGAGGTGTTTGATATCATCTTCGCAACGGAAAAGAAAGGGGAGGAAGTTCATTGAAAATACTGGACGCGCATATGCATCTCGGCGAGGACTGCGTATTCGACGAGGTGCAGACGGAGCAGGACATACTGGAGACCACCGAAAAGTACGGCGTCGCGGGCGGCATCATACAGCCCTTTATCCCGAGAATGTACGTCAGGGACACCATGGAGATCCACGACCGCATCTGGGCGATGTGCAGGGCGCATCCCGGCCGCTTCCACGGCATGATGTCCATGAACCCCCACTTCTCGCCCGAGGATTACGAGGCGGAGGCCGACCGCTGCATGCGGAAATTGGGCTTCGTGGGAATCAAGATCACGCCCATCGCGCACGCCGCGCATCCGGGCAAGAAGGACTGCCTCTTCGCCTGCGAGATGGCCCGCAAGCACAATGTGCCGGTCATGATCCACACCGGCGCGGGCGTTCCGTTCGCCGACCCCATGCAGATGGTCAAGGCCGTCGAGGGGTTCCCGGACGTCCGGTTCGTCATCGCGCACGGCGGCACCGACAACATGTGCTCATCCGCCATCTACCTGGCGTCGAAATACGACAACGTGTTCGTGGAGCCGAGCTGGCTCGCGATTCACAACCTGGAGGGCATGTACCACAGGCTCGGCGCGTCCAAGATGATGTTCTCCTCCGACATGTGCGTCAATCTGCCGGTGGAGCTGTGCAAGTACAACCTGGTATTCCAGAAGGAAGAGGATCGGGAACAGGTGTTCCACAGGACGCTGGAGACCGTGTTCGCAATCGGGGGCTAGGCCATGCGGGAAACGATGCAAGCCTTGGTTTATGCGGCGCCCGGAGAGCTTCGGCTCGAGCGGATTCCGGTGCCCGCCATCGCCGGGGACGAAGTGCTGATTCAGGTGAAGAGCTGCGGAATCTGCGGTTCCGACGTAGCCGGCTATCTCGGGAAGACCGGCAGAAGAATCCCCCCGATGGTGATGGGGCACGAGTTCTCGGGGGTCGTCGCCCGCGTGGGCGGGCGCGTCGAAGGGCTGACGCCCGGGCAGCGCGTCACCGCGCAGCCGATCCGCTTCTGCGGCGAGTGCCCGTTCTGCGCGCAGGGAAGGACGAGCCTGTGCGAAAATCAGTCGATGCTGGGCGTGCTTGAGACGAACGGCGCCATGGCGCAGTACGTCAAGGCCGCGGCGAAGCAGATCGTGCCGCTGCCCGACGGGGTGAGCTTTGATACCGCGGCGCTGGCGGAGCCGTTCGCGGTGGCGTACAGCGCCGTGAAAAAGGGCGGCGTCGCGGGAAGGACGGCGGCCGTGGTCGGCACAGGCACCATCGGGCTGATGATCGTCGCAGCGCTGCGCATGAGCGGCGCCGCGCGGATATACGCCATGGATTTGCTCGAGGACAAGCGCCGGTTCGCGCTTGCGATGGGCGCCGACGAGGCGTTCGATCCGACGGACGGCGAAGCGTTCAGCCGGATGCTTCATGATACGGGCGGCGGCGTGGACGCGGCGTTTGAGGCCGTGGGCGCGGACATGTCCGTGGCAACGGCGATGAACAGCCTGCGAAAGGCGGGCACCGCGGTATGGGTGGGCAATTTGACGCCGACCGTTCCGGTGAACATGCAGCAGATCGTGACGAGGGAACTGCAGGTCAGGGGCAACTTCGACTACACACAGGCCGGTTTCGCGGAAGCGGTTGGGATGATGGGCCGCACGGATTTCTCCGGACTGATCGACCAAGTCGTTTCTCTGGAAGGCGCGATCGACGCGTTTCAAAGGCTGGGCAGCGGACATTTCGGCGGCATCAAGACCGTCATTCATATCGAAGGAGGCGTTTGAAAATGAAGAAGTTCGATAGAAAGGTGATCATCGCCGTCGCGCCCGCGGCCCGGCACGGCGACGAAAAGGCAGAGCGGATCGGCGGCAACGAGCCCGTCGTCAGCGTGATGACCCCGGAGGAAATCGCCAGCGACGTGATCGAGTGCTCGAAGAGGGGCGCCTCGGTCATCCACATGCACGTTCGGGACGAGCACGGCCATCTGACGGACGATCTGACGGAGTTCCGCCGGACGCTTGCCATGATCAAGGAATCCTGCGACGTCATCGTCGAGGGCTCCACGGGCGGCGTTTCGGAGCTGAACGCGGAGCAGCGCGGCGGCGTGCTGAACGTGGAGGAGCTCGAGCTGGCGGCGCTGAACATGGGCTCCACGAATCTGGGCGGCGCGGCGTTTGTCAACCAGCCCGCGGACATCGAAATGTGGGCTTCGCTGATCGTGGAAAAGGGCAAGCTGCCGATCCTCAATTGCTTCGAGCCGGGCATGGTTCAGAACGCGGAAAACCTGCTGAACGAAAACGTGCTGCGCGATCCCGTGATCTACGGCGTTCCGATGGGCTTTGACGGGACCCAGCCGGCCAGGGTCGCCAACCTGCAGGGCATGCTGAACGTGATGCCGCGGGACGCCACTTGGTACTACCAGCAGCACGGCATGCAGGACCTCTCCATGATCGCCGCGGCCGTCGCCGCGGGCGCCCGGATCGTCCGCGTCGGCTTTGAGGACAGCTTCCTCTACGCGCCCGGCAAGATGGCCCGCTCAAACGCCGAGCTGGTCAAGAAGGCGGCGGAGGTCATCGCCGCGATCGGCTACGAAATCGCCACCGTCGAAGAGGCGCGCGAGATCATCGGGCTGAAGTAGTGCTCTGGCACAATCAGAACTTCGCGTGAGAGATTTTTTCGTCCGGCACGGAGCCGGAGCGCAGGAATAGCAGCGCTATTTCAAGCGGAGAGCGACACAGCCGGACGGGAAAAGATCCGCGCGAAAATGAAGGGTTGGCTGTGTCAGAGCACAAGGAGGGGCTCGGCATGAAGACGAATCCCAACGGGGCCCCGGACTGCTACGACGGCAGGCTCAACGCGGACGAGGTCGTCCAACTGAACCGTGCCGCCTATGAAATTCGCAGGCACGCGACCAGGATCATCTCCATGAACCGATGGGGGCACATCGGCGGTTCGTACTCGCTGGCGGAAATTCTGGCGGTGCTGTACGGCAAGGCGGCGAACGTCCATCCGGACGGCACCGCTTCCCCGGTTCGGGACAGGATTGTGCTCTCGAAGGCGCACTGCTCGCCGGCGCTGTACGCGGCCCTGTTCCTCTACGGATTTCTGCCGGAGGAGGCGCTGTATACCTACGGGCAGGCCGGCGGGCTCGACGGGCATATCCACAGGGGCAACCCCGCGGCGGTCGAGTGCTCCGGCGGGTCGCTGGGGCTCGGGCTGAGCTACTGCGCGGGCCTCGCCTCGGCGCTGAAGCTCAAGGAGAACTTTCAGTCCAGGGTATATTGCCTGCTGGGGGACGGCGAGCTGAACGAGGGCGAGATCTGGGAAGCCGCGCTGTTCGCCGCCCAGTACCGCCTGGACAACCTCATCGTCATCGTCGACAACAACAGGGTCATGGCGAAGGGCGCGACCAACGAAAACATGCGCGTGATGCCCGTGGCGGACAAGTTCGAATCCTTTGGATTCTGCGTTCAGAGCTGCGACGGCCACCAGGTGGAAGCGCTGTGGAACGCGATGTATCAGGCGCGCTATGTCCTGAACTGCGCAAAGCCCAATGTGATCGTCGCGAACACGGTCAAGGGCCGGGGCGTCGCCGAATGCGAATTCAACTACCGCTGGCATACGCACGCGCCGGATATCGATACCGCGAACCGCTTCCTTCGCGAGCTTGCGGACAAATGGGACGAGCCGTTTGCGCCCATCGAGCGCTATGCCAAGGAGGCCGACCGGGGCCTGCCCGGCGCCGCGGAGGTGGGGGGATAATGGAGTTTTACAGGGAAAACCTGCGCGATGTGTTCGGCGATACGCTGGTCGAGCTGGGCGAGCAGAATCCGAAAATCGTCGTGCTGGACGCGGACCTCTGCACGTCGACCGCGACGGACAGGTTCCGCGACCGCTTTCCGAAGCGCTTTTTTCAGTGCGGCATCGCCGAGGCAAACATGTTTTCGGTGGCGGCGGCCTTGGCCGCGGAGGGGTACATACCGTTTCCGGCGACGTTCGCGTCGTTCGCGGCCCGGCGCGCGCTGGACAACATCTACCTGCATATCTGCCTGAACAACGCCAATGTCAAGATTCCCGCCTCCTATGCGGGCCTGACGGCGGCGGAATGCGGGCCGTCGCACAATTCCTGCGAGGATATCGGCATCTTCGCCTCGCTTCCGAATATGCGGGTCATCGATGCCGGCGACAACCGGGAACTCCGCTCCGCGATGCACGTGCTGGCGAACGACGAGGGCGCCGTGTATTTCCGGCTCGAAAAGGCGGAAATGCCCGTGCTGTTTGACGACGGCTACCAATTTACCTGGGGCAGGGGGTACGTGCTTCGGGAGGGCGGGGACGTGGCCCTCATGTCCACGGGCGCGATGACGGCCATCGCGCTGTCCGCCGCGGACGTGCTTCGCGCCAGATACGGCATCTCCGCGCGGGTCGTTCACATGCCCTCGATCCGGCCGATCGACGAGGCGCTGATCGGCGAAACCGCCCGGAAGTGCGGCACGCTGATTACCTTGGAGAACGGGCGCGTCGGCGCGGGGTTCGGAAACTGCGTGTGCGAGGCGGTGTGCCGCACGGCGCCCGCCCGCGTGCATCAGATCGGCGTCGCCAGGGATCAGCTTCCCGGGAGCGACCATCTCTACAATTTGCTGCGCCATCATCAGCTGCTGCCGGGGGACGTGGCGCAAAGGGCGGCAGTGATTTTGCATAATCGGATCTAAGCTCGATTTCATCGACAGAAAAGGAGAAGTGGGAATGGAAAACGCATACTTCAAGCGGGTGAAGGCGCAGACGCCGACGAAATTCTGGATCAACAACGTCACGCGCAAAGAGGCGCAGCTTGCCATCGATCAGGGCGCGTGCGGATGCACGCAGAACCCCGCGTATACCTGGAAGATGATGAACAGCGAGGAGGAGAAGGGCTACGTCCTGGAGAAGCTCCGCAAGATCATGGCGCAGGAGAAGGACGACAACCGCGCGCTGATCCGCCTTCAGAGGGAGCTCATCGGCGAAATCGGAAGGGTGTTCAGGCAGGTCTACGACGCCACCCGCGGTCAGTTTGGATACGTTTCCATTCAGGGCGATCCGTTCCGGGAGGACAGGGAGTCCATTCTGGAATTCGCCAGATTTCACCGCGAGGCGGGCGAAAACCTCATGTGCAAGATTCCCGTCGTTCCGGGCGGGCTCGCCGCCATTGAGGAACTGATCCGGATGTATGCGCCCATCAACGCGACGGAGTGCATGGCGATCCAGCAGGTCGTCGACGTCTGCGAGCTCTACGAAAAGACCACGAAGAACATGGTCAACCCCGCTCCGATGTACTTCAGCCTGATTACCGGCATTTTTGACGAGCACCTGCAAAACGCCGTCCGGCGCGACAGCGTGGATATTTCCGGGGACGCCGTGTGGCAGGGCGGCCTGGCCGTGGCGAAGAAGGTCTACGAGATCGTCAGACAGCGCGGCTACCGATGCCAGTTCATCGGCGGCGGCGCGCGCGGACTGCATCACTTCACCGAGATGGTCGGCGGCGACGTCAGCATCACCATCAACTGGGGCGGCACGGCGGACAAGCTGCTGGAACAGGACCCCCCGGTGGTGTCGAGGCTTTTCAACCCCGTGCCCTTCGAGGTCCTGGACGAACTGACGGCGAAGCTGCCCGACTTCCGGCGGGCCTACTTCCTGAACGCGATCGGCGCGGACGAGTATGAGGATTACGGCCCCGTCGTGCTGTTCAGATCGGCCTTTGAGGGCGCCTGGGCGAAGGCGCGCGATTGGATCGCCTCGCTTCGCTGAGGAAGCGGGTCTGCCGAAAACGCGACGGAGGAAGTGAGAAGCGCTTTGAAAATCGTGGTATTGGACGGATACACGGAGAACCCCGGCGACCTGAGCTGGGACGGGCTCGCGGCGCTGGGCGAATTGACGGTCTACGACAGGACGCCGGCGAACGATCGGGCGGAGATCGCGGCGCGCATCGGCGGCGCGGAGATTGTCTACACCAACAAGACGCCCATCGACGGGCGGGTTCTCGAAGCCTGCCCGAATCTGAAGCTGATCTGCGTGCTCGCGACGGGCTACAATGTGGTCGACACTTCGGCGGCGCGCGAGCGGGGCATTCCCGTCTGCAACATTCCCACCTACGGCACGGCGGCGGTCGGGCAATTCGCCATCGCCATGCTGCTGGAAATATGCCATCGCATCGGCCATCACAGCGACGCGGTAGCGGCCGGGCGCTGGACGAGCAGCCCCGACTGGTGTTTCTGGGATTATCCGCTGATCGAGCTGGCGGGAAAGACCATGGGCATCATCGGCTTCGGCCGCATCGGTCGGGTGACGGGCGGGATCGCCCAAGCGCTGGGCATGCGCGTCATCGCCCACGATCGCTTCCGGGACCCCGACAACACCGCCGCGGAATATGTCGATCTGGAGCGCATCTGGAGGGATTCCGACGTGATTGCGCTGCACTGCCCGCTGCTGCCGGACACGCAGGGGATCATCAACCGGGAGACCATCGCCCAAATGCGCGACGGCGTCATCATTCTCAACAACAGCCGCGGCCCGCTGATCGTCGAACAGGACCTCGCGGACGCGCTGAACAGCGGAAAGGTGTTTGCCGCCGGGCTGGACGTGGTTTCGACGGAACCGATCCGGGCGGACAACCCGCTGCTGAAGGCGAAGAACTGCCTGATTACGCCGCACATCAGCTGGGCGCCGAAGGAGAGCCGCCAGCGGCTGATGGACATTGCCGTGGAAAACCTGCGGCAGTTCCTCCGCGGAACGCCGGTCAACGTGGTAAACCGGTGACGAGCCGGCCGGAAGGCCGCCGCCGCATGCGCCTGTCACCGCGCTGGTAAGCCTTGCCCATGGCGTCCGCCCCGCATGTGCTCCGCGCGCTAGCGCCACGCGAGCGGCGAATGCGCGCCGCCGGAGAGCATGCACGCGCGCACGTAGCGCGCGCGGCGAAGCTCCGCGAAGGTGTCGCGCCGGTAGAACAGGTCGTGGCCGCAGCCGGGTATGCGGAAGTTCCAAGGCCGCCCGGCCGGGCGGTCGAAATACGCCCGGGCGATGAATCCTCCTACAGTCTGATCAACTCCCCCGTATTCAGCGATTCCCGAATCGCCAGCACCAGGCGCAGCGTCCTTTCGGAGCTGTCGATCGAGCAGCGGTCGCAGGGTGCGTCCCGGAGGATACAGTCCGCGAAATAGGAGAGCTCATTGCCAAAGGGGTCCGTCTGCGGAATGTCGCCGTGGAGCTTTGGAGCGCCTCCGCGGGTGAAGGTATACAGCGTTGAGGTCGCCGGTTCGTCAATGTTGTGCCCCGCGTTGAGCTGGAAGTTCAGGATCATCTCGTCCCCGAAGATGCGCATGCCCATCGTGAACGGGAAGTGCCCGAAGGCTTCCTCGCACGCCTCGACGACGCAGCCGACGCCGCTCTTGAATCGGATGTTCGCGAGCGCGTGGTTCCAGCTTCCGGCCGCGTTCTTCGCGCCGGTGGCGAACACCGATTCGATATCCCCGAACATGTCCTGCACAAAATCAAGGTCGTGCAGCATCAGGTCATAGATCGCGCCGCCGCTCTTGTCGTTCTCGCGGAACCAGGTCTGCCACTGGGGCAGCTCGCACAGCCGCTTCGCGTGGCAGATCTTGACGGCCCCGAACCGCCCTTCGTCGTAGAGCTCCCGAATCCGCTCGTACTCCGGCCAGAACCGAAGCACCTGCGCGACCATGAACCTTACGCCCGCGCCCTCCACGGCCTGCCGGATGCGGTTGAAGGATTCCAGCGAAAACGTGATGGGCTTTTCGCAGATCACGTGCTTGCCGCAGTCGACGGCCTCGAGTATGTGCTGCTCGTGCACGTAGGTCGGCGTGCAGATGTCGACGATGTCCACGTCCGCGGCCGCGCACATCTCGCGGATGCTCGGGTAGCAGGGGACGCCGAGCCGCTCGGACTCGGCCTTCGCGACCTCGGGATTTCGCGTGACCAGCGCGGCGAGTTCGAGGTTGTCGCACTTCGAAAGGCCCGCGATGTGCGCCTTCGCGATGTAGCCGACGCCCACGATGGCAACTTTGAGCTTCATTGTACCGCCTCCTTTATTCTCGGATTTCCAGAACCCGCTCGAGGGAAAGCCTTGCGTTGATGATGGACTGAAAGGGAAATCTGCGGTAATTGGGCAGGAACTCAATGGTGGCCCAGGAGTCGTATCCGGTTTTATGGACGGCGCGCATGACCTTGTGGAAGTCGACATCCCCCTCAAAGAGGTCGACGAACATGCTCAGTCCCGCGCACTCGCCGCGGCAGTCGCAGAAATGCAGGCGGCGGATGCGCTTGCCGAGGATTTCGATCCACTGCTCGGGATAGCCGATGTAGATGATATTCCCGACGTCGAAGTACGCGCCGACGAAATCCGATCCAATCTCGTCCAGGAACCTTCGCATCTCCAGCGGGGACAGCAAGAACTTGTTCCAGACGTTTTCAACCGCAAGGTGCACCCCCGCGGCCTGGGCGTAGGGCGACAGATCGCGAAGCGCTCGCTGGGCGTTTTCGTAGGCGCGCTCGTAGTGGACGACTCCTTCGGCGAAGTCCGAGCCCACCCACCCCGGGACGACGAGCACCGCGTCGGTTCCGAGTGCCTGCGCGCTGTCGACGGCTTTTTTGACGACATCCCGCGCTTGCGCCGAATCGTCCGCCGCCAGATTGTATTGCCACAACGGCCACGCGCCGACGCCTGAAACCGAGAGGCCCATATCCTCGATCATGCTCCGGATCGACAGCATTTCTCTCTCGCCCGTTTGCAGGCTGAACGGGCCTTTCTCGGTCAGGACCAGCTCGACACCGTCGTACCCCGCCTTCCGGACCTCGCGGCAGGCCTCCGGGATATTTGCCTCCTGGCCGAAGGTGAAAAAACTTACGGATGTCTTCATGGGCTCCTCACTTCTTCTTTTTCAGGTTGTTGAGGTTGCTCAAGATCACGGCGACGATGATCAGCGCGCCGGTGATGACGGTCTTCGTATAGGAGTGTACCCCCATGATGTCCAGCGCGTTTGCGATGATGCCCGTGAACAGGCAGCCCAGAAACGCGCCGCCCACCGACCCGCGCCCGCCCTCGAACGTGATGCCGCCGATGATCGCGGCGACCAGCGCGTCCAGTTCATAGCCCTGCCCGGCGGTCGCGGTGATCGAGTTCAGCCGCCCGGCCAGAATGCAACTCGCGACGCCGACCAGCAGGCCGCTGAGCCCGTAGGTGCGAATCTTGTGCAGGTCGACGTTGATGCCCGACAGGAAGGCGTTCTTCTCGTTGCCGCCGATCGCGATGACGCGCCGACCGAAGCGCGTGCGCGCGACGAGCACGTAGACGACGACCACGACCAGAAGCATCAAAAGCACCATCAGCGGCACGACATTGAACAGCTTCACCTTGCGCAAGAAATCGAAATACTTGAAAAAGGACTGGAACGAACCCCCGGCGATCAAAAGCCCGATGCCGTAGAACATCTGGCTGGTGCCGAGCGTGATGATCAGCGGCATGCACTTTGACTTCGCGATGATGATGCCGTTCAGCGTACCGGCGGCGGTCGCCATCAGAAGACCGGTGACGAGCGCCAGCGGGAACACGTACGGCAAATCCGGGTAGGTGTTGATGATGGTCGCCATCGTGACGCAGGCCAGCGCCATCATGTTTCCCATCGACAGGTCGATGCCGCCGCTCAGGAGCAGCAGTCCCATGGCCATCGTCAGAACGCCGAGCACGGAAATCTGCTGCAGTATCGAAAAGATGTTATTGATCTTCAAAAACGCAGGCTTGATGAAGCTGACGACGATGACAATCAGCACGATGACCAGGCTCAGAAGGATTCGCTGATCCTTCAGCGGATTCCGGCGCTTTATCAGCCGCATATCAGTTAACCCCCAACGCTTCTTTGATGATTCTCTGTTCGTTGATCTCCTTGCCGGTCAGTTCGCAGCGGATGCTTCCCTTTCGGATGACCAGCACCCGGTCGCTCATCGAGATCAGCTCCGGCATGTCCGAGGAGATCATGATAATGGCGTTGCCCTCCCGCGTGAGGGCGGTCATCTGCCGGTAGAATTCCGCCTTCGCGTTTACGTCGATGCCGCGCGTCGGCTCGTCGAAGATGTAGACCGATTGCCGGGTATACAGCCACTTCCCGAGCACGACCTTCTGCTGGTTGCCGCCGGAGAGGTAGCGCACCTCCTGCATGAGCGACGGCGTGCGGATGTCGAGCTTCTCGACGATCGGCCGGACCTTGGCCGCGTAGCGCTTATAGTTGTAGAAGAAGCCCCCCTTCGGCTGCTGCAGCGCGATGATCAGCGTGTTTTCCAGCACGCTCGAACTGAGGTTCAGCCCCAGCCGCTGCCTGTCCTCCGTGATGTGCGCGATGCCCGCGCGTATGCTGTCGGCGGGCGTGCGAATCTCGAGTTTTTGGCCGTTCAGGTAAATATCGCCGGAAAAGCGCGGGTCCGCGCCGGAGACGGCGCGCGCGATCTCGGTGCGCCCGGAACCCACCATGCCGCTCAGGCCGAGGATTTCCCCCTTGCGCACAAAGAACGAAACGGGCTTTGCGTCGCCGTGGAGGCGGAGGTCCTTGACTTCCAGCATCACGTCGCCGATCGGGTTCGACTCCTTCTTGTAGAAGACGTCGACCGGGCGGCCGACCATTTCCGCGGCGATCCGGCCGACGGGGACGTCCCTGTCCGCGTTGTCAAACGTGCAGACGGCGACGCCGTCCCGGATGACGGTGATGCGATCCGCGATGCGCACGACTTCCTTCAGATAGTGGGAGATGTATACGACGCCGATTTTTCGGTCGGCTATGTTTTTTGTGATCGTCAGCACCTTTTCGGCGTCCTCCACGTTGAACATGGAGGTCGGTTCGTCCAGAATCAGCACGCGCGATTCGCTCATCATCAGCGCCTTGAGAATCTTTACGAACTGCTGGTCCGCGACGGACATGTGCTCGATGGTCTGAAGCGGGTCGATGTGGATCGAGTAGTGCTCCATGACGGAGCGAACGCGCCGGAGCATCGCCTTGAAATCGACAAAGCCGGCCCTGCCGGCGATCTCGTTTCCGACAAAGATATTTTCCACCGCGTTCATCGTGGGGACCAGGTCGTTTTCCTGATACACGATGGAGATGCCCAATTCCCGCGCCATCGCGGGGGTCAGCTCGCCGTATTCCCGGCCGTCGATAGAGATGCAGCCGGACGTCGGCGCATAGGCGCCAGAAAGAATCTTCATCAGCGTCGATTTCCCCGCGCCGTTTTCTCCGACGACGCAGTGAACCTCGCCCCGAAAGACGTCAAAGGTGATGTCGGAGAGCGCGCGGACGCCCGGAAACTCCTTGACGATGCCGCGCAATACGAGAAACGGATCCGTGGTGACTGCTGTTTTTTCCATCGATCAACCTCAAGAATATATCGCGCCCCTGTGAAGGGGCACGATATATGTAGTCGTGGAGCCTATTCGATGCCGTAGACGTAGTCGTACGCGAACGCGTAGTCCGTCCAGTCGATCCAGTCTCCCATGTTGTCCACGCCGACGGGGATGACGGGCAGATTCGAGAACTTCGTCTCGGCGATCTTGCCCTCGGTGATGAATTCGTGCAGGTCTTTGAACGCCATGACGCCCTGCAAAGACACCGGCGCGGTCATGTTCGCGGCCTCGATGCCCTCCTCGATCATGCCGTAGGCGTCGGGCGATCCGCCGGTCGAGACAATCGGGATGTCCGTCATGCCGAAGGTCTCCAGCGCCTGGTAGCAGCCGATGGCGATCTGGTCGGAGTTGGCGAAGACCGCGTTGAACTCCGTGCCGGAGTTGATGAAGTTCTCCGTCAGCGCGAGGCCGTCCTCGGTCGACCAGTCGGTCGTGTTCAGAATGCCGACGATCTCGATCTGCCCGGCGTAGTCGTTAAGCGCCCTGTCGACGCCCTCCTGATAGAACTCGTACACGCCGCCGCCCACGGCGCCCGCGCAGTAGAACACCTTCGGGTTCTCGATGTTCTTCGCGAGCCACTCGATCGCGGCGTAGCCGATGTCCGCGTACACGCAGCCGACCGCGTGGATGTAGGTGTCGTCCTCGGCAAAGGCGCTGATGTCGAGGTTCTCAATCGTGATCGGGATGCCGGCCTCGTTGGCCATGTCGATCAAAGTCGCCGCTTGCGGGCCGGAGATGGGAAACAGGCAGATGCCGTCCACACCCTGCTGAATCAGCGACTCCATGCAGGCGATGGAGGTTTCAATGCTGTTTTCGGAATCCATGACGATGACATCCACGCCATGTTTCTCCGCCGCATAGGTGAAGGCCTTGGTCGAGTACATGTTCCAGTCGTCGGCCATGTAGTACGCGATGTTGCCGTACACCAGTTTTTCCTCCGCGGCGAGCGCGAAAACCGACGAGAGCAGCAGCACGAGGGCAAGGGCGAGGAGAGCCAGTTTCTTCATGAGGGAATCCTCCTTTTCATTATGCGATCCGGCATGCGCCGGTAGCGCCGCGTCAGACGATGCCATGCTCCTTCAGGTACTCCCAGGACTGCCGGACGATGTCGTTGACGAACTCGATCTCGCCGGGCCTCTTCTCCCGCATCGTGAATTCCGCGTTGTGCTCGATCTCGATGGAGAAGGGCCCCCCGTAGCCGTGCTCGCGCACATAGCGGATAAAGCCCAGGAGATCCAGGTCCCCCTTGCCGATCGCCGGGAAATCCCAGTGGTTGTCAAAGCCGACCTTGTCCTTCAGATGTACGAAGTTGACGGCCTCGACGCAGGTTTTTACCTCTTCCTCGGGCTTCTTCCCGCCGTAGAACATCACGTTTGCGGTGTCGTAGTTGATGCCGACGCGGTCGGAGCCGACGCCGTTGACGAGCGCGAGTATCTTCTCTCCGGTGTCGTACTCCCCGTGAATCTCGATGCCGAGGCGCAGGTCGTACTTCTCCAGATCGGGCACGAGTTCGCGGATGTTCCGAATCAGTACGTCGTCGGTCAAGCACTCGCCCTCGCCGAAATGCGCCTCCCCGGTCGAGGAGATGATCCACTTTGCGCCGAAGCGGCGCGCGAGCTTCATGTTCGCGCGGAAGTCGTTGAGCCTTGCGGCGTCGGTCAGGTTGCAGTGCCCGCCCACGGCGACGCAGGTCAGGCCGAGTTCCTTCAGCTTCGCGGCGATCCTGTCAAGTTCTTCGTCCGGGAAATCCGGCATGATGTGCTCCGTCCAACCCCTCACCGCGCAAAGCTCCACGTACTTGAAACCCACGGCGGCAATGCCCTCAAGCGTTTCGTCCACACCAAATCCATGGTATGTATTGGTGTTGACGGCAACAATGTTTTCCAAACTCGTCACCCCCTGGGGAAAATCATAACATGATTTGTCATCTATGTCAACGATATTTCTGCAAATCAACACAATTGCATAACCCTATTTATGCAAATCAGTGCAAATTATTGTGCCGAGTTTTTTTGACGGAAAATAAACACAGCGGCGATGCGCCGCAAAAGAGAAACGGGGACCCGGACGGCCGCTCCCCCGGGATAAACGAAGATGGATACCGCAGTCGCATCCGAATCGCCCGGCCCAACCGGCCGCGGAATGGTTGCGCCGGCGGACGCGCCCCCGGGCAGGGTTTCCTCAACAACCCGATAAGGCATGAACGCGAGCGAAATCAAGCGCTATGCGGCATCATGGATGCGAGGAAGGCGGGGATTTGCAGTTTCCCTGGGCGGAACCGAGGTTTGTCGGCGGATTGCAGCTGCATCGCGAAGGCGGTCGTTCGCCGTTTCAGAGGGTGAGCTTCCCGAGCGCGACGGTCTTTCCGCTCGCCTTGTCAAAGAGTATGGCGGTCTTGGAAAATTCAAAGCGCACCTTGCTGTCGACCGGGTAGTCGACGTCTCCGAACACCACCGCGGTCAGCGCCATGCCGTTCACGTCGAGCTTCAGCGTCGTCTCCATGCCCGCGGGCAGCGTCGAGTAGACGGTCGCCTCCACGCCCGCGTCGCCGATGCGCACATGCTCCGGCCGTATGCCGACCACGACCTCGCCGCCGCCGAACTCGATCTCCGCCTCGGCCTCGAGCGCGCCCCGCAGTCCGCCGATGTTCAGCCTGGCCTCGCGGCCGGAAATCTCCGCCGTGCCGTTAAGAAAGTTCATCGTCGGACTGCCCATAAAGTCGGCCACGAACAGGTTCGCCGGGCGGTTGTACATCAAAAGCGGTGGCGCGCATTGCTTCAAACGCCCGCTCTCCATGATGCAGACGCGGGTCGAGAGCGTCATCGCCTCGAGCTGGTCGTGCGTCACGTAGACGAAGGTGGAGTCGGTGTCCCTGTGCAGGCGCTTCAGCTCGGCGCGCATCTCCATCCTGAGCTTCGCGTCGAGGTTCGAGAGCGGCTCGTCCATGAACAGCACCTTCGGACCGGGCGCGAGCGTGCGCGCGATGGCCACGCGCTGCTGCTGCCCGCCGGAGAGCTCGCTCGGGTAGCGCGCGGCAAACGGCCGGATCCTGAGCATCTCGAGCAGCTCCTCCACCCGCCCCTGAATGCTCGCCTTGCTCCACTTCATGTTTTCGAGGCCGAAGGCGATGTTCTTGGTGACCGTCATGTGCGGCCACAGCGCGTAATTCTGGAAGAGGAAGCCTATGTCCCGCCTGTTCGGCGGCACGTTGATGCCCTGATCGGCGTCGAAGACCGCCTTGCCGTCGATCAGGATGGCGCCCTCGGTCGGCGTCTCCAGCCCCGCGATCATGCGCAGCGTGGTCGTCTTGCCGCAGCCGGAGGGCCCGAGGAGCGTGACAAAGTCGTTGCCCGCGATGTCGAGCGAGAGATTGTCCACGGCCACGAACTTGCCGAACCGCTTCGTTACGTTTTTCAAGATGATCTCCGGCATATCAACCACCCACTCCCTTGTCGATCGAGGCCCCCGTCAGCTTGTTGACCGTGAAATTCACCAGCAGAACCACCGTCACGATCAGCAGATTGATCGCGTTTCCGAACTGCGCCCAGCCCTTTTCGGAGTACTGCATCAGCATCGTGGTCAGGATGGTGTTGCTCGTGGGCACCAAAAGCACGAACAGGCTCAGCTCGCGCATGCAGGAGACCATCGGCAGCAGATAGCCCGACAGGAAGGTCGACTTCTGGATCGGGAAAATCACGCGCGCCATGCGCTTCCACCACGGCACGCCCGCGATGATGGCGGCCTCCTCGATCTCGCCCGAGAGCTGCAGCATGGCGTTGACGCCCGAGCGCGAGGCGAACGGCAGGTACTTGACCGCGCCGACGAGCGCCAGCAGCGCAAAGCCCCGCAATTGCGGCACGTGCACCGACATCGACAGGTAGATCGCGCCGAACGCCAGGGACGGCATCAGGTACGGGAAGAACGAGAGGCTGTTGACATACGAGGAGAGGCGGCTGTTGCGCCGCTTGGCGATGCCATAGCCGACGAGTATGCCGCTTGTCCCCGCGATCCCCGCGCAGGTAATGGCGAGCAGCAGGCTGTACCCGAGCGCCTTCCAGACCTTGGCGGAGAGGAGTATGCCCGTCGAATCGCCCTGGTCGAGGTAGGTCAGGTTGCGGCCGATCCAGAAATCGAGCGTCATGTTCGAGAGCGAGTAGTTCCCCGCCTTGATGATCACCGATTCGAGCGCGAACGTGATCAGCGGCAGCACCGCGACCAGCAGCAGCACCGCCACCAGCGCGACCGCCAGCGGGCGGTTCCAGGCGCGCAGATTGATCTGCGAAATCTGCGAGGATTTGCCGGTGACGGTCGTAAACTGCTTGCGCGATTTGGTCACGCGCTGGTTGAGCAGGAGGATCAGAACGCCGAAGGCGATCATCACCGCCGCGATGATGTAGGCCTGCCCGCTGTAGGTGTCCATCAGCGACTTCATCTTCGTGGAGAGCACGTAGTAGCGCACCGGCGATCCGAGGAACACCGGCACCGCGTAGGCGCTCATGCCGCTCGCGAACACCAGCAAAAAGGTCGAGAGCAGAGCCGGCATCACGATCGGTATCGTGATGCGACGGATGATCTTTGAGCGCGGGGTCTTGAGGATGGTCGCCGCCTCCTCGAGGTTGGCGTCCATGTTGCGCAATATGCCGCCGATCAATATGTAGGCAAAGGGCGCGTAGTGCAGCCCCAGAACCAGCGCGATCGGGAAAAAGCCGTACACCATCCACTCCGGCGCGTAGATGCCCAGCATCGAGGCCAGAATGCCGTTGGACGTGCCCGCGCCGGCGTTGACGTTTTTGAAAAACGTCTGCCAGAACAGCGCCAGCGTCCACGAGGGCATGATGTAGGGAAAGACGAACACCGCGGAAACGAACTTCTTGTAGCGCAGATTCGTGCGCGTGACGAGAAAGGCGACCGTTCCGCCGAACAATATGGCCACCAGCGAGGCGGCGACCGACACCGCCATCGTATTCAAAAAGGGCTCGTAGAACTGAATCCAGCTGTTGGAGAGCCGGATGCCGCCCGCGCCGCCGTCGTGAAGCGTAAAGAGCAGCTTTTCAAAGTGCCAGAGCGTGGCGTCCCCCCGCTTGAGGCCGAGCGACCTGACCGCGCTCGCCTCGCGCCCGGAGTGCACCTTCACAGTCTCCAGGAGCATCGTCAAAAGCGGGTAGAGCGTGAACAGCAGCAGCAGGACAAAAAACACCAGCAAAATGATGTTCGCGGGCTTCGACAGCCAAGCGCGCGCCCGCCCGAACTGGCGCCTGAAGCGCACATTTCGCGCGTGTTCCATCGCGTGAACGCCCCCTTTCTCATCGAAAAGAGGCGCGGCGGTGCGCCGCGCCCTTTTGCCTTGCCTTTATTGCAGGTACTTGATCACGAAATCCGAGACGTCGGTGTAGTTGTCGAGGATGAACTGCGGGTCCTCGATCACGAGCGTTCCCTTCCAGGTCCCGATGTCGAGGTCGCCCTCGTTCGGCGCGATCGCGGTCGAGGAGGAGTAGGCGCCGATGCTGGAGCCCCAGGGCGCGAAGCCCTCCGCCGTCATCAGATACTCGACGAAGAGCATCGCGGTGTAGGGGCGGGAGGCGCCGGTGGACACCAGCGCGTACATCGGATACAGGAAGCCGGCGAAGGGCTCCACCGCGTAGGCGTTCTGATTGGCGTCGTACTCGGCGACGGTCAGGTTCTCGGTCAGCACGGAGGAGGAGCGCAGCTTGCTGAGCACGAACAGGCCGATCTTGCCCGCCGCCGTCTCCTGGCTGATCTCCTCGGCGATGTCGGTGTCGGAGGAACCGAAGGTGCAGTTCGTCAGGAACTCGGCGACCCACTTGTAGCCGGCGTTCTTGTATTCGCCGAGGTCGATCTCCTCGCCCTTCCAGGCGCTGTAGGCATCGGCGAGCTTCCCGGACCACTCGTCGTTGGTCAGCATGACCAGGAAGTTCATGTTGACCTGCTCCTGTTCGGGGTTCTTGAAGATGACATTGCCCTTCATCGAGGGATCGGTCAGCTCCCAGACGTTGCGGATCGCGGGAACACTGTCGCCCCGGTTGTTGTAGATGAAGACCTTGTTGATGAACTGGTGCACGAGCGGATTCCGGTCGCCCTCGGCCACGCTGTCCCTGACGGAGGCGGGCACGTAGTTGACGAGCATGCCGTCCTCGAGCGCATAGATCAGCGAAGCGCCGTCCTGAATCATCACCATGTCCGCGCCGGAGCCGGAGCCGGAGATTTCGCTCTCGAGCTTGGTGTAGATCTCGGCGTCCTTGAGGTTGTTGGCCTCGCCGGCGATGCCGTACAGCGCCGAGAAGCCCTCGAGCGCCGTCGCCGCGCGGCTGGTGTTCGCGTAGACGACGAAGGTGCCGCTCTCGGCGAGCGCCTTCTCGACGAGTTCGTCGTGGGTGAGGGCCTCGGCGCCTGCGACGACTTCGGCCACGTCCGCCGTCGCGGGCACGGCGGAGAGCAGCATCAGAACGGCCAGCATCAGGGCAAACAGCTTCTTCATGGGCAATTCCTCCTTGAATGTGGGTGATTTTTGAATACAAATCCGCTGGGCGGATCCATTCCGACGTTCAGGCGATGTCCCGCTTGAGCGCGCCGCGGACGAGCAGCTTGAGCGCGGCATGCGAGCGGGCGAGGTATTCCTCCATCGACAGATTCTGCTGCTCGTCCCGCGCGCTGTAACAGGATTCGAGGTTGTAAGCCTCGGGGGACAGCTCAGCGAGCCGCGCGGAGAGGCGCACAAAGTCGATGCTCCCGTAGCCGGGCATCATGTGCTCGTCCCCCGCGAGCGCGCCGCGGTTGTCGTGCAGGTGCATGGTCGCGAACCGGTCGCCGAAGCGCCCCAGCGGGTCCTCGTCCGGGGTGTAGCAGTTCGCGTGTCCGCAGTCAAAGCAGAACCGCATGCGGTCGGAATCGACATGATCGTACAGATATTGGTTGTAGCGCAAAAACCGCGTGTTCTCGAGCGCGATGTCGACGTCGTATTTCTCCGCCGCCTCGACGGCATGGAGCATGCGGCGCAGGCCGGTTTCGTTCGGCGGCGGCGTCTCGAATCCCTTCGTCACATGCACCACGAGGTGCTCGATCCCGCGCTCGCCCGAGGTGCGCAGCGCCTCGATCAGCGCGCGCTCGTAGGCGTCGCCCGCCGCGCCCTCGCGCCAGAGGCCGGGCGTTTCGACGGTCGGGAAGTGCGCGGTGCGCACGCGCAGCCCGGCCTTGACGGCGCTTTCAAACACCTCGCGCGGCGCTCCGTCCGCCTCGCTGTATTCATCGCCCCACCAGAGCATCACATCGTCAAACCCTGCGTCCCGGATGGCGCGCATGCGCGCCGCGACCGGCAATTCGTAGAATCCAAAGCTGAAACTCTGTCCTAAAGACGGCATTCGCGAATTCCTTTCCGAGCCCCGTTGTCATTTCAATTATAGGCGCTTCCGGCTGCAAAAGCAAGGAAAACTTGGACCAAAGAATAGGAGTGTGTGTTTATGAACAGGGTCATACTGGCAACCGGCGCGGGGCGCGGTCCGGGATATTGCATCGCCAAGCGCCACGCCGAACTCGGCGACAGGGTCTATGCCTGCGACGTGCGCGTGACCGACGAACTGCGGGCGCCGGAATCCGCCCACGCGAGTCTGCGCGCCTTTCCCTGCGGCATCGGCTCCACGCAGAGCATAAATCAGGCGATGGGGGCCGTGCAATCGGAGCCGCGACTGGACATTCTCTACAATGTCGCAGGCATCTTCCGCTTCGAGGATCGCGTCAGCCTCGCGGAGGCCGACCTGGACCGGTGCGCCCCGATGTATGAAATCAATGCGGTCGGCGCGCTGCGCGTCTGCGCCGTGAACATGTCCATGAAGGCGCCGTCCAGCGAGCTTTACACCAGAGGCGTCCGCGTCATGCTGATCCATCCCGGCTGGATGCGCACCGTCATGGGCGGCGAAGGCGCGCGCAGGGAAGATACCTGATTTATCCAAGGCATTCGCCACATAGTCGCACTCCGCCCGGCAAATCCTTATAAGGATCAACATGATGTCGGGGGCGCGGTTGTGATAGGCTACCTGAAGAAACTGATGCGGCTTGGAAAGCGGGCCCGCCATCTGCCGGATGACGTGCGCGCATACGAAGCGTCCGACGAAACGCCTCTGTCCTCCTCCCTGAAGCGGAATCTGGCCAGTCTGAAGGGCATTTTCGAGGGCAGCGGCGACGTGGTCTTCCGCGAATTCTCCTTCGGATCGGGCGACGGGCGGAATGCGGCGCTCTTGTTCATCGACGGGCTGGTCAACCAGGCGCAGATAAACGAGAGCATCGTCAAGCCGCTGATGCTTTGGAGCCGCGCGGTCCCGGACGGGGGCGCGCCGGACTTTTCCGACATGGACGCCATCATGCGCGGCGCGCTGACCGCGTCGGAGGTCAAAAAGATCGCCGCGCTCAAAGAGGCGGTGGAGGGCTGCCTGTCCGGCGACGCGGTGCTCTTCGCGGAGGGGTTTTCCGAGGCGCTGGTCGTAAACGCGAAGGGCTGGGAAAAGCGCGCCGTGTCCGAGCCGGACAACGAAGCGGTCGTGCGCGGCCCGCGGGAAGGCTTCACCGAGAATCTGCGCACCAATACGGCGCTTTTGCGCCGCAAAATCAAAAATCCGGCGCTGCGGCTCGAATCCACGAAGATTGGCGACCGGACGAACACCAGCGCGTGCATCGTCTACGTGGAGGGTCTCGCGAACCCCGACCTCCTCAAGGAAATCCGCAAAAGGCTCTCGTCGATTAAGACGGACGCCATATTGTCCAGCGGCTACGTCGAGGAATACATCGAGGACAATCAATTTTCGGTGTTCCAGACGATCGGCTACAGCGAAAAGCCGGACGTGGTCGCGGGGAAGCTGCTGGAGGGCCGGGCGGCGCTGATCGTGGACGGTTCGCCGTTCGTATTGACGATGCCCATGCTCTTCATCGAAAACTTCCAGACCTCCGAGGACTACGTGGTGCGCGCCTATTACGCCACGTTTTTGCGCTTGCTCAGGCTCTTCGCCTTTGTATTCAGCCTGCTCGGTCCCGCGCTGTACGTGGTGCTCACCACCTACCATCAGGAACTGATCCCGACCCCGCTCCTGTTCACGATGGCCTCTTCCAGCGAGGGCGTGCCTTTCCCCGCGGCCGTGGAGGTCGCCATCATGCTCCTGTCCTTCGAGGTTCTGAAGGAGGCCGGCGTGCGGCTGCCCCAACCCGTGGGCCAGGCCATCAGCATCGTCGGCGCGCTGGTCATGGGCCAGGCGGCCGTGCAGGCGGGGTTCGTGGGCGCGCCCGTCGTGATCATCATCGCCTTTACCGCGGTTGCGAGCTTCGTATCCCCCTATGTGGTCGAGGCGGTCTCGGTGCTCAGGTGGTATCTCCTGATTTTGGCGTCCACGATGGGCGGATTCGGCGTCACACTGGGCGTACTGACGATCCTGGTGCACATGGCGGCGCTCAAGTCGTTCAGCACGCCCTATCTGTCGCCGCTGGCGCCGCTCAACACGCCCGACCTCAAGGATACCTTCGTCCGGGCGCCCATGTGGCTGATGAAAACGCGGCCCCGGGCGCTCAAGCCGCAGGACATGAAGCGACAGGACATGCACAGGCCCGAGTTTTCAAACGACGGCTCCGAGGATTCCCTGCCGTGAGGAGGGATTCGACATGAGGGATCAAAAGCGGGAACCAGTGCGCCGGCTCCGATGCGAAAGCCTTCGCGGGCGGATTTCGCGCGCGTGCATGCTTTTGATATGCCTGTCCGCGCTGTCCGGCCTCACCGGTTGCTACAGCCGACACGAGATCAACAGCCTGGCCATCGTCATGGGCGTGGGCGTCGACGAGGGCAGCGCGCAGGAAAACTATCTGGTCACCGCGCAGGTGGCCAAGGCTTCGGCGATGCACGCCTCCGCCGCCGAGGGCAGCGGCTCGGGAACGAGCGGAGACGCCTATGTCAACGGACAGTACGAGGCGGACAGCATCTTTTCCGCCATGCGCGGAATCACGTACATCGCCAGCAGAGACCTGTATTTTTCGCACAACCAGATCATCGCCGTGGGCAGAAAGGTCGCGGAGCGGAACATCGTCCCCGCGCTCGACCTGTTTTTGCGGGACTATGAGGGGCGCCTGACCACGATGATCCTCGTGGCGGATGGAAAGGCCGTCGACCTTTTGAACGAGAAGACCGATCTTGAAAAGCTGCCCGCGCTGCACCTGCACGACATGCTGGAGGTGCAGAAGATCACCTCGACCAGCGTGGTCGTGTCCCTGCATGAATTTCTGGTCGCCACGCTGAGCAAGACCACCGCGCCCGTCGCGCCGATCGTGGAGCTGTTCACGCACGAAAGCGGGAAAGAGAAGGCGCGCGTGGGAAATACGGCGGTTTTCAAGGGCGGAAGGCTGATCGGGGAGCTGAACAAGGCGCAGACCCGCGGACTTTTGTGGGTGACGGGAAAGGTCGAGGGCGGTGCGCTGGAGACGCAGGCGCTGGGCGGCCGCATGGAGTTCGAGCTGCTGCAGTCCTCGTCCAGGATCGAGCCGGCATACAAGGACGGCAGGTTCTCCGTCAAGGTGAAGGTCACGCAGGAATGCATGATCGCGGAAGCCGCGGTGACTGAGAACATCATGAAGCTTGAAAACGCGGAAAAGCTGGATTTGGCCGTGGAGGAGGCGATTTTGGAGGAGGCGCGCTCGGCCCTCGATCAGGCGCGCGCGCTGAACGCCGACGTATTCGGCTTCGGCGAGGCGATCCGCAGAAAATATCCGGCCAAATCGGAGCAGTTGCTCAAAAACTGGGAAAACTCGTTCGCACAGCTCGAGGTGGAGCTTTCGGTGACCGCCGTGGTGCGCAGCACGGGCGGCGCGACGATTCCCATCGCGCCGGGAGGGATGTCATGAGGCTTGACAAGGAGCGCATCAGCGAGTCGCAGCTGCTGTTCGCCTTCACCTGCTTTATGCAGGCCACGATGCTGCGCTTGGTGTTCGTCAGCAGCATAACCGGCATCGATTCCTGGGCCATGGCCTTTACGGGCGCGCTGGCGCACCTTCCCATGCTGCTCATAAACGTAACGCTGCTCAAATGGTTCCCCGGAAAGGGCCTGTTTGAGATCAACGACGAGCTGTTCGGCCCGGTGTTCGGGCGCGTGTTCTCGGCGGTCTATCTGTATTTCTTTTTGACGCTGGCCGGGCTGAACTCCATGGACGCGAGCAATTTCGTCGTGGATTTCATGATGCCCGGGACGCCGCTGGTGCTGGTTCTGGTGCTGTTTTTGCTCGCGTGCGCCTACGCCGTCCGCAAGGGGCTGGAGAGCTACATGCGCTTGAGCGCGCTCCTGGCCGTCGGGGCGATCGCCATCGTGCTGTTCAACTTTGTTCTGGTTCTGCAGGACACGAACCTTTCCTACCTGTTCCCGATGTTCCGGCAGCCTGTCCTCAAGTACGTGCAGGGCACGCACATCACCGCTACGATTCCCTACGGGGAGAGCGTCGTGTTCATGATGATCGCGCCCGCGCTCGGCCGCGAGAAGAGCCCGGGTCGGCCGCTGGTGCTGGGCCTCGCGCTGTCCTCCCTGTTCATGGCCGGCATCATCTTCCGCGACGTCATCTGCCTGGGCCCGCTGATCAACTACGTCTCCCTGCCCTCGTTTGAGGCGGTCCGGATGATCAACGTGGCCGACATCATCACGCGCATCGAGAGCCTGTACGCCATCCTGAACGTCTCGCTGTTGTTTTTCAAGGTGTGCATATTGCTCTTCGCGTGCACGCGGGGGCTGGCGCAGATGACGCGCCTGACGCAGTACAAGCATCTGGCGCTGGCGATGGCCGCCTTCGCCTGCGTCTACAGCTTGACCATCTACGACTCGATGATCAAACACGCGTATTCGGGCTCGTTCTCCGCGCCGTTTTTGTGGCTGCTCTTTGAATACATCATGCCGTGCATCGCGCTGCTGGCCGCCCTGATCCGAAGGCGCCGCGCAAGGAGAGCGGAGGCGGGCGCATGATCCTTCTGATCGTATGCGCGTTTGCCGGCATCGCGCTCGTGGATCTCCGGGTCGTCGCGCATCGGAAAAAGCGGCGGGAGACGATCGTCCTTCTTTCGCTGCTTGTGCCGGCGCTCGCGATTGCGCTGCTGCTTGCGCTGGGGGTAAAAATCCCGAGCACCGTGGAGGCGCTGGGGGGGCTGTTCGAGCGAATCTTTGGGAAGATCTACCCGCAGCAGTGAATCGCGCACACGGGATTTATACCAAGGAAGAGTATTAGTACCTCCAAAGTGCGAGGGAATTTTGACGCAGAACCAGGGCGTGTTCACGCAAACGCTCAACGGCCATTCTTTACGGTCTTTTCGCGCCCGGCGCGACGAGGAATTCATATTTTGGATCGGCATTACACCTCCCGCTCGAATTCCAAAACGCGGCTGCCATAGGCGCCCTGCAGTTTAAGGTCGATCCCGTGCCGCATCAGCCACGCGCCTGATTTTTTGCGCGTTTCTCCGTCGATTGCGTAGCTGTATATGCCGCCTTCCGCGAGGCCCTTCAGCCGCAGGCGATGGAAGGGCCTGGCAAAGCCGCCGGCCGGCAGGAACGCAAACAGCACGCTGCGGCCGTCCTTCACATATTGCGCGGCGCATAGATCATCCCGACCGCCTTCGGGGCAAGTCAGCCGGTACAGCCTGCCCGACTGTATCACATCGCGAAAACGCTTATATTCGGCAATATAGCCCGCCATCTCGGCAAGCTCCTCTTCGCTCGCCGCGTTCAGGTCGCGGCCGATGCCCAACGCGCCGCACATGGCTACATGGGCGTAGAATGCCATCGGGAAGTCGCGGCCGTTCAGTTTCCCGCCATCTGTAAGCCACGCGCGCATGTACCGCACCGGATACAGAAGGCTGTAACCCCATTGGATGGAAAGCCTATCCAGCGGATCGGTATTATCGCTCGTCCAGAATTCGTCAAAGAAGGCCATCGCGCCATAATCGACGCGCCCGCCGCCCGAGGAGCAGCATTCCCATTCCACCTCCGGATGCGCCTCGCGAAGCCTGCGAATCAGCGCGTACACGCCCTGTACATGCCGGTACCAAATGGACGGATAGTCCTCCGCCGCCAGGGCCCTGCTGCCAGCCTCGGACGCATATCGGTTCATGTCCCATTTTACGTAGGCGATGTCATTTTCCCGCAGCAGCGCGTCCAGCATCCCAAATAGATGCGCCGCCACGTCCGGGTTTGTCATGTCCAGCATATACTGGTTGCGAAAGGCAAGCACGGGCCGGTTTTCATACCGGTAGACCCACTCCGGATGCGCCCGGTACAGGTCGCTGTCCTCATTGACCATCTCCGGCTCAATCCACAGGCCGAAGCGCATGCCCAACCCATTCACGCGGCCAATCAGCGGGCCAAGGCCGTTGGGAAACTTGTTCCTGTCGACGATCCAATCGCCCAGCCCGGCGGCGTCGCCGTTTCGCCCCTTGAACCAGCCGTCGTCCACGACGAACAATTCCACGCCAAGGCGCGCGGCCTTTTCGGCCAGCCGCATCTGCCCGGCCTCGTTCACGCCGAACTCCACCGCTTCCCAGGCGTTGTACAGCACCGGAAGCGACGCGTCCGCCAAGCGGCGGGGCATGATTCTGGCGCGCGCGAAGTCCGTCAACGCGTGGGTCATGGCTGTAAACCCCCGCGCGTAGCCCGCGTATACGGGCGGGGTGACAAAGGTTTCGCCGCCGCGTAGCGTCACGGCAAAATCCGTGTCATTGATGCCGATCAGCACGCTGACAAATTGCCGTTCCACCGGCTGGGCAACCACCTTGAAATTGCCCGACCAGGCCAGCACGCCGAAGAAGACGTCGCCGGCATCCTCCGTGGCGTCTTGATGCAGCACGAAGGCGGGCGCGTGCGCATGCCCCGTGTTGCCCCGGAGGCTCTCATAGGTCACCGCGCCGCAGGACACGGCCTCCGAGCAGGCCTGAAACTCTCCCGCCCAATGCCCGTTGTAGTTCAGGCTCTGCCATCCCATCCCGTCAAGGCCGAACTCGCCGGAGTACGCCCGTTCAAGCCGCACCGGCGCATTGCCCAGGTTTTCCACCACGCGCCACTTCTCGAGGATGTTCTCCGCCTCGTACACCCTGTAACAAAGCCTGACCCGCACGGGATAATGCGCGTCCCTAAGCGTGATTGTCAGGGTATCCCCTTCTATACCGCTGTGCTCCACGGCGTAGCGAAAATCACGCGTGCCGTCGCGATGGCTCAGCTTCAGCGAGGTTTCCTTGAAGCGCATGTTTCCGAAGGCGGAGCATTCTTCCATCATATGCTGCGCCCGCGGCGCGTTGAAGTAGCGCGGCAGCCACGCGGCATCCGCGAAATCCTCTATCCGGTCCATTCTCGGGCCCCAGTACGCGCCGCACAGCGCGCCGCCCCGCTCAATATAGACGACGTAGGACATATCGCGCGTGTTGAGCAGAAATACGCGGTCCTCCAGGCTCATGATCGGCATATCAGCGCATCTCCTTCCTGACAAATCATCCCTTGACGGCGCCGGCCGTCATGCCGGAGATCAGGTATTTCTGCCCGAAAATGTAGACCAGCACAATGGGCACCATGTTCACAATCATCGAGGCGCAGACCAGGTTCCAACTGCTGACATACCGGCTGAAATAGTTGTACATCAGCATCACCATGCCCCATTTGCGCGAGGAATTGAGGAAATAGAGCGGAATGATAAAGTCGTTCCAGCAGTTGAGAAAGTTCAGCACCAGCGCCGTCATGGTCACGGGCTTGAGCAGCGGAAAGATGACGCGAAAGAAGATGCCCAGCCCGCGGCAGCCGTCTATCATCGCGGCTTCGTCCAGCTCCCTGGGCACGCTCGCGATGAACCCATAGTAAAGAAACACGGTAAAGGGGGTGAACAGCGCCGTATACAGCAGTATGACGCCCCCGAAGGTATTGATGATGCCGAACAGCTGCATCACCTTCACGGTGGTGATGTAGTTCAGCGGCGCCACCAAGCCGAGGAGAAAGAGCATGTAAAGCAGTCGGTTGCTCTTGCTGCGGTTGCGGGACAGCACGTAGGCCGCCAGCCCGGAAAGCACGGTGGTCAGCATCGTGGAACCCACGCTCAGCAGCAGGCTGTTGAAGAAGGAACGGACGACCTTATCGTCGTTGAGCACCTCCGCGAAGTTCTCAAAATGAAACTCCACGGGGAATTTCAGGCTCATGACGGCCGACTCTTTTACATTTTTCACGGAGTTGAGCAGGATCATCGCCAGCGGAATGAGAATCAGCAGGCTCAGCAGCCACATCAATGCCCCGAGGCTCAAATTTACGATGCGCGCGCGCCTCTTCATTCCATCACCCTCTCTCCCTTGCGCATATAAAACCGGATAACGCCGATGGAAATCAGCGAAAGCGCCAGAAACAGCAGCGTGTTCAGCGCCGTGGCGTAGCCATAGTTCCCGTACGAAAATTCGTTGAAAATGGTGATGCTGATCACCTCGCTGCTGCGTCCAGGGCCGCCGTTCGTAAGCGCGAAGATAACGTCGAACACCTTCAGCCCCGAGATGACGTTCAGCAGCATGTTGATGACGATCGACGGCAGGATGAACGGCACCGTCACATTGACGAACTTCTTCCATGCGTTGCCGCCGTCGATATCGCAGGCTTCATACATTTCCGCGGGAACCGACTGCAGCCCCGCCAGAAAGATGACCATATTGAATCCGGCAGCCTTCCAGACCTCAATGGCCACGCTGGACCACATGACGAGCCCAGGCTCAATGATCCAGCCCCGCGCGAGAGAGCCGAGCCCTATCAATCGAAGAAACTCATTGAGTATACCGTGCGCCGGATGAAATACCTGCTGGAACACCAGTCCGACAATGAGGTTTGAGATGATCATGGGCAGAAAGAAAATCGTGCGCAGAATGTTGCGCGTTTTCAGAGCGCGGTTCAGGGCCAGCGCAAGCAGCAGGCCGAATATCCCCTTGAACAGGGAGGTCAGGGCGGCGTAGAAGATATTGTTGCCGAACGCGCGGATGACGGCGCTGTCGCCGAATATCTTGCTGTAATTCGCCAGCCCGATGAAGCGCATGTCCTCACTCATGGCGTTCCAGTTGGTAAACGAGGTATACATGCCGATGATGCTGGGCATCAAAAACAAAATGAAGAACACCAAAAATGCCGGCATGGCAAGCCATTTGCTGTAGATTCTGTTCAGGTTCATCCCAATCCCCTCCCGGCAAGGTGATAAAAAGCGGGGCCAGCGATGTTCACCGGCCCCGCCCGCTTATGCGGCTTACGATTTGCTGATCGCGTCGAACATTTCCTGCCGCTTTCCGTCAATGGCCTCGAGGACCTCCGCCGGCGTCTTGTTGCCCAGCATCATTTCCTGAATGAAGATGCCGACCTGGGTGTTGTCCCAGTACATTACGCCGTACTCCAGGTCCATGCCCTGTCCGCCGGGCGCGTTTTCCACAACGGATTTGCCGGAAGTCGTGGGCTTGGCCTCCACATCGGCGAAGGAGGGAGCCGTCTGCAGGTCGCCGCGCCCGTCGTAGAAGATCTGCAGGTTGTCCGGCCTGGCCAGGAACTCGAAGAACATCTTTACATATTCGAGGTTCGGGGAATCCTTGTAGGCCACGCGCATATTGCCGCCGGCGCTGTGGGAGTACATGTTGTTGCCGGCGAACGGGATGGGATACATCTCCCAGCTACCGGCGTCGCTCTCGGGATACTTGTCCATGACCTCGTGCTGATAGGACTGGTAGGCGAGGAATCCGGCCGCGCCGCCGGTGCCCAGCACCTCATAGGCCGCGTCCCACGGGTTGGCCAGGCTGTATTCGCCCAGGTAACCCAGGTCGTAGACCTCCTTGAACTCCGCCAGGAACTGCTCAAACTCGGGGATGTCCGCAAACTCGATCTCGTTGCGGTTGAGCTTTCCGTACAGATCCTCGTGCTTGCTGGCCGCGTAGGGGCCAACCTGCGAGAACCACACCGCCCAGTGCCAGGATTCCTTGCCGATTTCGTAAATCGGGGTGATCCCGTTGTCCAGCAGCGTCTGGCAAACGGTCTTGAACGCATCGAAGCTGGTCGGCGCCGAAAGGCCGTACTGCGCGTACAGCTCCGGATTGTACAGAATGGCCCATCCGTCCACGCACCAGGTCATCAGGCCCATCACCTTGCCGTTGATGGTCGTGCCCTGCCTGGCGTATTCCACATAGCGATCCACCCAGGGCTCGTCCGACAGGTCGGCGAAATACTTCTCCGGCAGGTACTTCTCCGCGCCCACGCCGCCGCTGACCATGAAGATATCCGGCACCTCGCCGGTGCTCATCTTGGTCTTCAGCACATTGGCGTACTGGTCGTCCGGCACCATCTGCATGTCGATCTTGATCCCGGTTTCCTCTTCAAACTTCTGGTTGAGCACGTCGTCGACGTTGCCGGCCTTGTTCACCCAGTTCTGCGACGCGACAAAGGTCAGCGTGACGCCCTCGATCTTTTCCGCCCCCGCGATTGCCGGAGCCATCGTCGCACACAGCATGCCCGCCAACAGAAGCGCCACCAGAATCCTGCCCAGTCCCTTCTTCATCCGCCTTTCCTCCTTTGATTATTTTGATAAACCTATCATACCCGCAAACCAAGCGAAACGGAATACACGATTCGCGCCAAAAAGGTGGACAAAACTGAACACCTCGTCGCCCACAGGCATGAATTCTGTATTGCGCGGCGGAGCCCGTTGTGTTATCCTCTTCCCATGAAGCTGTT
>JAAYZL010000143.1 GCA_012514855.1 Clostridiales bacterium | reverse complement strand
CCTCCTCGCTCAGGTCGTCCTCGATGAAGCTCTGCTCGAGATCGTCGACCGGGGAATCGGCGACGGTGGAGTTGATCAGCACGTTCTTGCCGCTGACAACCCCGTTGATCGCGATCTCGCCGCCCAAGAGCAGCAGGTTGAAGCCGGGCGCGACGAGCTTGGTGACCGTGAGGCTCGCGCCGCCGTCGGCGACGATGTTCGCGAGCAGCATGCCCGCGGGGACGTTCAGGTTCGCCGTGTAGTCGACCGGCGCGGAGGCGTCCAGCGCGTAGTTCGTGAACGACTTCGCGAGCGTCCCGGCCGGCAGGCCGCTGAGCGCGACGGTGTTCTTGCCCGCGAGCTGGTCGGTGAACGCGTCCATGTCCGCGATCGAGACGATCAGCCGCTTCGCGAACGGTATGCGGGTCTCCTCGTCCGTGCCGGCGAGGAACGTGATCTCGGCCAGCGCCTCGATCGTGAGCTCCGCGGCGTCGCCCGTGATGCGGCTCTCCGCCTCGACGCCGGTGTTGAGCTTGCCGGTCAGGTGCAGCCTATCGAACCCCGTGCCGCCCGACACGTCGATCTGAACGCCGCGGAACGACGGGAACGCCGCGGTGGTGTCGATGGTCACGACGTCGTCGCCCGCGCCGCCTATAAGATGAAGCGCGCTGGCCTCGAGTTCGATTTCTTCGGCCAAGTGGTCCATCAGCGACGAGACCACCTGGCGGCCGTAGGTGAGCTCCATGCCGCCGGTCGCGGTGATCGAGTCGCTGCCGGCGCCGCCGTCGACCGTCGTGTCGACCCTCGAGAGGTCGAGCGAAAAGACGTACTTGAAGAGGGTGGTGTCGTCCTCGCGGTCGACGCTCTCGAACGACAGGTCGGTCGCGTTGATGTGCCGGACGTCGATCCGGTCGTCGCCCTCGCCGCCGAGGATTTCGACCTCGAGCGGCTCGATGACGAGATCGGCGATCGAAGCGTCGAGCCCCGCGATGAAGTCCTCAATCGCGTCGCGGAGGCCGTCCGTCATGCCGGCGATCCCGCCGAGGTCAAAGGAGGTCAGCGCCTCGAACATCGACTTCGCGGTCGCGCCCATGTCCTCGGTGACGTCCATCTCAGCCGTGACGGTCGGGGCCTGCTTGACCTTGACGCTCACGCGGTCGTCGCCGTCGCCCATGTCGACCTTGACGCTCTTTTTGACGTTCGAGACCTTGATCTCGACGTCGTCGTTCAGCTTCGTGCCGTAATAGGCGAAATTATCGGCGTCGCTGACCTCGACCAGGCCCTTTGTGGAGAAATAGAGGCCCGCGAGCACGACGTCGATCCCGCTGATCTTGACCGAGCCGTCGACGTGCACGCCGCCCGCGGAGTTCGCGGTGACCTCGCCTTCGTCGGTCAGCGCGTCCTCGGCGACGATGCGCAGCTTGACGCCCGCGGCGGATTCCAGATCGCCGAATATCTCCGTCAGAAGCGCGGTCATCATCGAATCGTGCGCGTCGGACAGGTCGACGCCGCCCTTGTATGTGCCGTTCGTGACGACGATCGTCGCGATTTTTTCGATCGAATCCCGGGCCGTCGCCAGCGCGTCCTTCAGCGCGTTCTGGATCGCGTTTCCGGCCGCGCTGTTTTCGTAGGTGAGCAGCCCCGCCGCCTCGCGGATGTACGCGCTGCCCGCGGGGATCGCGTAGGCCTCGACCGTGTCGTCCTGCCCGACGACGTCGCCCGCGCCCATCGTCGAAATCTCGGGCGAGCCGAGCGTCGACGACATCGCCATCATCGGCAGATCGATCTCCGGCAGATCGACCTCCGGAATCTCGATATTGGGCTGCTCGGTCTCCTCCGGCTGCTCGGTCTCTTCCGTCTGTTCGGTCTCCTCGGGCTGCTCGGTCTCCTCCGGCTGCTCGGTCTCCTCGGGCTGCTCGGTCTCCTCCGGCTGCTCGGTTTCCTCCGGCTGCTCGGTCTCCTCCGGCTGCTCGGTTTCCTCGGGCTGCTCGGTTTCCTCGGGCTGAGGGGTTTCACTGGGCGGCGGGGTTTCACTGGGCGGCGGGGTCTCTTCAGGCTCCTGGGTCTCCTCCGGCTGCTCGGTTTCGCCGGGCTGCTGGGTATCAGTCGGCTGCTCGGTTTCGCTGGGCTGCTCGGTTTCGCCGGGCTGCTGGGCATCAGTCGGCTGCCCGGTTTCGTCGGGTTGGCCGCTCTCTTCGTGCGATTCCGGCGCCCCGGAAGACCCGGAGCCGGAATTCTCCCCCGAAGAAGAGCCCCCCGAGGAAGAATCCCCCGGGGAAGCAGCCGGGGCCCCGCCGTCCGAAGACTGCGAAGCCTGCTGTTCGTCCATAGAAGACGCGGATGCGACGGACCCCGTTTCCACGATGACCGCCAGCATGCTGAAAGCCAGCGCGAACAGCATAACCCCCATCAAGAGGTTCCTCTTCCACTGGCGCCTCCGCTTTGATCCATTTCCGAAACGGCTCTTGCTTCGCATAACGCTCTCCTCCGGCACTGGAAAATTCTTTTTTGAGGCTTGCGGGGAATTCGCGGGAATTGGACAGTACTCAGACTCCAGTCTGTTTCGGCGTCGGATCGTCGGTATTCTCAAAAGGGGTTTTCTGCGGTGGCGGGCGCATTATAGACTTCGGTCTGTTTTTATGCTCGGTGTTCCGAGGGGTTTCGGTCGCTCTCCCGACTTCGGTCTTTTCTGATTTTCCGCGGCCGATCGAACCGCTTTGGGGCGCATTCGAAGGGCTCGGGATGCCGCCCGGCGGTTCCGCGGCATGCACAAAGAAGGCCCTCCGCCCAGCACCCCCATTATATGGGAAAGCGTCCCCCCGTGCAGGGCGTCGCCATGAAACGACCCGGATTCGCCCTGAAATGCGCCGCGAAGCCGGTCGAACCGGATCGGCGCCCGCGGGTGCGCTTCATTTCCGCCGGCGCATGGGTGTCAGCGCGCTCCCCGGAAACCGCGGGACGACCCGCGGCATACGGTGGGGCGGGACGATCGCCTTTTTTGGTATATCGATAAAGCTGGTGAAAGAGATGCAGGATGTGTTCACGGTCACAACGGCGCAGGAGAGCGGGCCGGGTTCGCTCCAGCAGGCCATCCCGGACGCCAACGCATGGACAGGAGGCTTCAAAATCGCCATTGATACCAAGGAAGAATATGAATGCCTCCAAAGGACCGAGGGATTTTCGATGCAGAACCAGTGCTCCACTCACTACAGAAGTCGTGG
>JAAYZL010000142.1 GCA_012514855.1 Clostridiales bacterium | reverse complement strand
CCGGGGCCGATCCGGTCGAGCCGCTCGCCGAGCGCGCGCGCCGTCCAGCCGAACAGCGCCGCCGTGTCCGCGGCCTGCGGATCGATCGACGGGCGGCCGGCGTCCTCGAACGGCATCCCGGCGTCGGCCGCCCAGCTCGATTCCTCCGCGATCGCGCAGATCAGGTCGAGAGCGCGCGCGGGGGCGGCGGGGGAGCGCGAGAGTATGAGCGCCTCGAGGTCGCGCCGGCGCTTTTCCTGCAGAAGGCGGTAGGCCGCCGGGTTCTCCATGCGCTCGGAGAGCGGGGGCGACTTCAGATGGCGCGACTGCGCCGCGGCGTCGGCATCGGCCCTGGGCACCGGCGCGCGCGCGACGTCGAGCGTCTTTGCGATTGCAGGAAGTTCCAGGCTGAACATGTCAGTCCTCCGGAGCGTACTTGGCGCGCTCGCCGCCGATGAGCTTCGGGCGTGTGCGCGCCGCCGTCAAAAGCGCCTCGCCGATCCTGTTCTTCGACAGGCGCACCGGCACCGCGACGCGCTTCAGGTGCATGCCGATCAGCGTCTGGCCGATATCGATTCCCGCGTCGGCCTCGACGGTCTCGACGAGCACCGGGTCGCGCATCGCCCTGTACGCGGCGGTCGCGAGCGAGCCGCCCGCCTTCATCCTGGGCACCGCGCAGACGATTGTCAGGTTCCGCTTTTCGGCCTCGGCGCGCTCGATCACGATCGCGCGGTTCAGGTGCTCACAGCACTGGAACGCGGACGCAAAACGCAGCTCCTCTCCGCACGCGAGCACGGCGGCCGCGACGGCCTCGCCGAGCTCATACGCCGAGTTGTGGCCGATCACGCCGCCGGCGATCTCGCTCGACGAGCAGCCGGCGACGAGCAGCCCGACGCGGTTGAAAAACGGCTTTTCGAGCGCCGCGAGCTCGCGGACGACCTCGCGCACATCCTCATAGATCACGATTCATTCCTCCTCTGCGAAAACGCGTACGCCCCCACGGACACGGCGACCGCGAGGTTCAGCGAGTCGACCGCGTCCGACTGGGGGATGAACACGCTCTGTCCGAGCGCCCGGAACTCCGAGGGAAGGCCGGTCTGCTCGTTGCCGAAGACGAGCGAATACGGCGGCTTTGCCTCCTTGGCGACCTCCGGGAGCGGCCTGGCGCCGTCGAGCATGAACGGGTAGAGTCGGCGATCCGGGTACAGCGCGCGGTAGTCGCCGAAGCGGTCGAACGTCCTCAAGCGCAACCGGAACAGCGCGCCCATCGACGCGCGCACGGCGTGCGGGTCGAAGGCGTCGACGCACGGGCGGACGAGCGCCACGTCCTCGAAGCCGAACGCGAGTAGCGAACGGAGCGCCGTCCCCAGATTTCCCGCGTCCGAAATCCGGCACAGCACGGCGTGGTTTCGTTCGGGGTCGGGGTCGTCCTCGCGCTTTTCGAACACCACCGCCGCGTAGCAGTTGTCCTTCTTCGACTCGCGCCGGAGCGCGCGCTCGGCGACCTCCTCGCGAATATGCAGTTCCCGGCAGCGCGCGCGCAGCTTCTCGACGCCGTCGTTTGAAAGGCCCTCCGGCGCGAGGAGCAGCCTCTGGGCGAGCTCCGGCCGGCGGTCGATCAAGGTCAGCGACGGGTACAGCCCCAGCGCGTAGCTGTACGGAAGTTTTCGGGAATAGGGCTCGAGCTTGGGCATCTGGCACCTCGAAGCGGTTCTATATGCCCATTATACAACAAGTCGGCGGAAAATGCGAGGGCTATCCGACGTATTTCAGCCAGCCGCGCAGGTAATCCCGCAGTGCCCGGCTGTGCGTCTCCATCGGGAAGTGGCCGGCGGGGCGGATCACGTGCGGCTCGATCTCGGGGAGCAGGGTTTTGAGCCGGTCGCGCGCGTCGGGGGGCATGAACGGGTCCGCGCCGCCCCACATGGCGATCGACGGGCAGAAGCCGCGCGATTTCGGGAGCGCCTCCTCGGTGTCCAGCATCCTGAGAAACGTCTCCCTGGCGCCGGGGCGCGTAAGCGGCCGCCACATCTTTTCAATCGAATAGTCCGGCAGCGGCCGCCTCGCCGCGCGCGCGACGAAGTCCCCGAACGCCTCCTCGCTCGCGAGCACGCGCTCGAAGAGGCGCTCCGAGGAGCCGCGCTTGCCGGGGAACGCCCGGCCCCTGCCGTCGTAGGGCAAGAGCGGCGAGATGTGGATCGACGAGCGCGCCGAGTCCGGATGCATCGCGACCATGTTGAGTACCGTCGCGCACGCGGAGCCGTGCGCCGCCAGATGCCACAGCGCGTTCCGGCCGCCGATCATCCGGTCGACCTCGTCGAGCACGCCCCAGATAAGCCGCGCGCGCACGTCGCTCCCATGCGGGATTTTCGGCCCGCACGCGCTCTGCCCGAAGCCGGGGAGATCCACGAGCGCGACGAGACAGCCGAGCTCCGACAGCTCCGGAAGCAACTTTCGCCAGTGAAACGCAGTCAAAAGAGGGGAGGACAGCAGAAGCACCCGGTGGCGCAACTGCGCCTCGGGCCGCGCAATGCTGAAATTGACGCGCAATCCCCGGAAGGACAGGAATTGACTCTCCGTGGGCATGTGCTCCCTCCGCTTCATGATCTGGGTTTTCATGATTCTAGCATACCTTCGCGCGTTTGACAATCGCGGCGGAATTGGATCTTTTTCCGGTTTTTGGTACATTTGGGGCAAATTGCCTCGGGGATTTGTAATTATCTTCTCGGACAGGGTTGATTGAAACGGATTTGTCATGTATAATAAAACGAGCGGCAGGAAATGTTTATCAAATCGCAATGATTCGGAGGCGATATCTGTGCCGTTGTACGCGTG